>DVGP01000128.1 GCA_018712665.1 Candidatus Pelethomonas intestinigallinarum
GGATCGCCGCACGGACGATCCACACGCACTGTTTTTTGACTTGATCTTTTGACAGCCTATGCCTGGTTTACACCAGGCCTTTCGGCATTCGTCCAGTCCAGGGCCACCGGGTCCTCGTCTCGGAACCGATAGTAGTCGGTCCACTTCGCCCGCTCCCGGCCCAGGCCGCAGTCCAGCACAGCGAGGCACTGCCGCCCCGTTCGGTCGTACACCGCCAGAGGGATGGGTTTGGACAAGCCCCCGTACTCTGGCTCTGGCGCTCCCTCGCCCAGGGTCCAGATCATCCGCTCTCCATCCCAGAGGACACTGGTCCCGCACAGAAAAAGCTGGAACTCCACTGGGTAGCAGGGATCCTCCACGGACTCCGACAGGAGCCGATCCCGGAGCACCAGCTTATAGGCGCCTTCCTGCCGCTCCAGGAGGCAGAAGCGCCCCTCGTCGTCGAACGGGACCACCAGGAGGCAGTTTTCCCCCTGGTGAATCAGTCGGAGGCCTGGGTTCTTTGTCTCCAGCAGCTCCAGCCGCTGGCGGACCGCCCCGGTATCCGGGTCCGCCACGGTGAGGAACAGGGTATCCTCCTCACAGGTCCACACCAGGAGCTGGCCCTCGCTGTCCAGCTCCATGTCCAATATTTCCGTCCGGGACAGATCAAAGGGCAGACACAATGTCAGCTCGCCGTCCTCTTCCGTGGGCAGATAACAGATGCCCCGGCCCAGAGGTATGTCGGATGAAAACGGGGCTCTATCCCCCGTCTGGTTCACCATATCAGCGTACACCAGGCCCCCTTCTCCCCAGGGCAAAAACTGGATCTGGGGCCACAGCGTTTCAGATTCGGCCATAGCACTTACCGTCACCGTTCTATTCCGGTTGACCGTAATTTCTACCATCGTATTCTCCGGCATCGGCCCAAGGGTCGGGGCCAGCGTCCGGGGATGATCGGAGACAATCCGGCCGCTGACACTGCTTTGATATTCCGTCACCATAAGAGGAAATTCCTCGTAATAGTCCGCCAGATCTACAATCTCTGTCCTGGTCTCCCCCATCGGCGTGCGGGAAAAGACGTCCCGGATCGCCAGCCAGGGGAAGTCAGATTGCTCCCCCTGGAGGACACGCGCCTCTACATCGGCGGCGCCGGTCACCTCCAACAGGCTCAAGGTGGAATACGCCGTGAAGGTGTCCACAGACCACCCCTGAACCGGCTCGGAAACATCCTCAGGAGGCTCCTGGAGAAAGGCAAAGTCCGTATCCGCCTCGTACCCCTCCGGGCCGATGGTCAGGGCAGTGTCCCAGAAGAGGTTCCCCTCTCTGTCCTGAAGGCGGATGGCAGCCGTCACGCCCTGGGCGGCGGACAGGTCCCCCTCCAGCACCGTGACGTTCCAGTCCACCTGGTCCCGGCGGCTGTTGACTGCCAGGTGGGCCCCGATCAGCAGGGCCAGGGACAGGACCAGGAGGGCGGCCATGGCCGCCAGCGGCCCCTTTCTCATGGCTCCTCCCCCTCCTCCCCCTCGGCGAGCTGGTCCAGGGTCCGGAGGACTCGGTCCGCACGGTAGTGGTAGGCGCTCTTCACATAGTCCATCAGCGTCTCCTCCCGCTCCTCCAGCTCCAGGGTGGTCACGTCCCCCACCAGCTCCCCCCGGCGCAGGAGCACCGCCCGGCTGATGGCCTGCTCCACCTCCTCCAGGAGGTGGGTGGAGAGGAGCACCGTCTCCGTGGGCTCCAGGAGCCCCAGAAGGACCTTGTAGAAGTCCTCCCGGTTGAACACGTCGTTGCCGGCGAAGGGCTCGTCCATGAGGATGTAGTCCGCCCCCTGGCACAGGGCCAGGACCACCTCGAACTGGTTCTTCTGGCCGGTGGAGAGCTTCCGGGGAACCTGCACGGGGAGCTGGAAAAACTCCATGAGGGCCTGGAACCGCTTCTCCCGCCAGCGGGGGAAGTGGTCCCGGTAGAAGTCCCGGTGGCCCGCCGGGGTGAGGTTGGGAAAGAAGGAGTGCTCGCAGGTGGCGAAGGAGAGGCGGTGGATGTTGGCCCGGGTGATGGGCTCCCCGTCCAACAGCACCGCCCCCCTGTGCCGGACCAGGCCCAGGATGGACTTCATCAGCGTGGTCTTCCCCGCCCCGTTCTCCCCGAAGAGGCCCACCAGCTCCCCGGGACCAATGGAGAAACTCACATCCTTCAAAGCGGGGTGGGCGCCGTAGGACTTGCACACATGGGAAATCTCAAGCATGACTGTCCCCTCCTTTTATGTGAACAGATCGTAAAAGAACCGGTACACCGGCCCCTGGTCCCAGTAGAGGGGCAGGGAGCCCCCCGGGGCGCATCCCCGGTAGAGGAAATAGAATCCCACCGTCAGTGCCGCCAGCAGGAACAGGACTGCGGCCAGCTCCAGCAGGGGCAGGATCAGGCACCGGCGGTGAAACTCCCACCGGTCCGGCAGACGGCGCATGAGATAGATGCTCCGGCTGCCCCTGTAGTGACTCTGGTAGTTCTGTACCGCCTGGACCGGCGGAATAATCAGCGCAAACCAGAACCCCCACAGGGAAGGCCACAGCATATCGTCAAACAGATTTATGGGGAATGAGGCGCCGTACGCGCCGTACAGTTCTATCCTGTGCTCATAGCCTTTTATTTCATAGGAGCATGCGTCGCCAAACAGGGACAGCGCCCAAAACACGGCGACCGCCAAGGCGGCGACGCTCCCCCACCACCGCTTCCGGCCGTTCATCCCCGGCGGGGCCAGCTCGTCCCAGGGGATGGGCTTACGGGGTCTCCACTTCATCCTCTCCCCCTCCTTCCTTCCAGTCCATGGCCAGATACAGCCTCCAGATCGCCATGACCGCCAGAACGCCGCATATCACGAGCACGTCGCCGTACGCGGTCGGCATCACCGAACTGAAAGCGATCAAAAACAACAGCTCCAGCAGGGCCACCACCACCTGGGCGCCGCTCCCGCGCCCCTGGCGCATGCGGCTGGCCAGGCAGGCGCATGCCAGGGACAGCCCCAGGAAGAGGACCGCGTTGCGGACCCAGGTGCTCCACGCCTCCAGAGGCAGGAGCTGGTGGAACAGGTTGATCCGGTAGGCGGCCAGGAACACCGTCTGTCCCGAGACATAGGCCGGGTCCGCCAGGCGGCAGTAGACCCCGCTGAGGACCAGGAGCGCCCCCACCTGGACCGCCCAGAGCGCCAGGAGGCACAGCGCCATACATGCCCAGTGCCACAGCACGACCACCACCGGCCGGACCCGCAGCCGCTCCAGGGTGTAGTGGATGTGGCTGCCCCGGACCTCGCTCCCGGCCATGGTGAGCATGGCGGCCAGCATTGGGAAAAAGACATATAAGCCGGACGCAGGCAGCAGCCGCTCCAGGGAAAATTCCTCCATCCCCGCCAGCCGGTGCCAGTTCCAGGCGAACGCCGCCCCCTCCCCCAAAAGCAGGGCGGCGACCACCGACAGCAGCGGCTTCCACGACAGCGCCCACCACAGGGATAATACAGAAAGATGCCTTCTCATGTCTCCTCCTCTCCCTCGTCCCACAGCCGCCCGATGAGCTCCAGGGCGGCCCCTCGGTCCAGGCCCATCCGCCGCAGGGCCTCCGCCGCCCGCCGGGCCTCGGCGGCCAGCAGCTCCCCCCGGATGGCCGCCGCCCGCTCCGGCGGGGCGGACACATAGCTCTTGGCCCCCGGGTGGGAGCGGATCAGCCCCTCCTCCTCCAGCAGGCGGTATGCCTTCTGGATGGTGTTGGGGTTCACCCCCAGCAGGGCGGAGAGGACCCGGCGGGAGGGCAGCTCCTCCCCGTCCGCCACCGTCCCGGCGGCCACCGCTCCCTTCACGTAACGGATGATCTGGGCGTAGATGGGGACGCCTGGCTCCATGATAAAATCGTCAAAGGATACCAACGAACCGTCCCCCTCTCTCCGCAAACTGTATTACTCAACTACTACGGTTTAACTGTATTATACAGGTAATACGGTGTGCTGTCAACACTGATTTGACAAACACCGCTTGCGCTTTTCCACCGTCCGTGGTACACTGGGCGGGAAGATCCATTTTTCACGAAAGGAAGCAACACGGCATGCACGAATTTGACGAAATCGAGGTCTTTGACTGCCCCCTGTGCCGCGGGCCGGGGCTCCTGCAGGAGGAGGGCGGCTGGTGTGTCTATGTGGAGTGCATGGACTGCGGAGCCAGGACGGCGGAGCTGAGCTACCGCACGGCGGAGGAGCGGCTGGAGGCCGCCCGCCGGGTCGCCAGCACCTGGAACATGGGGAAGGTCATCCACCCGGGACCGGGGGACTGATCCTGTCGAAAAAGGCTGACGCCTTTTCCGCCAAAGGAGGTTCGCCGCGCCGTGCGCGGCGGGAACTCCGAGAGGCTTTTTGACACGCTGAAGGGGCCGCCGGAACGTTGTTCCGGCGGCCCCTTGCTGTTTTTTGTACTTCCTATCAAGCGTTCGACACGCAAGCCTCCCGCACGGGATGGCGGATGACGGTCCGCAGGCGGTCCGGGGCGGTGCGGCGTGGGTCCCCCAGGTAGATCTCGTGGTGGTACCGGCCCGGGGAGAAGTCCTCCCGGAACCCCTGGTCCCGGACAAAGGCGGCGAGTTTGACGACGCTCTCCGGCTCGTCATCGTAGGGTCCCCGGTGGAGGAGCTGGGCGCACAGCCCCTCCTCCCACCGCCACAGATAGGCCCGGGACAGGTCCGCCTCCGGCCTCTTCCGCCCCAGCTCCTCCCTGGCCCAGGCGAAGACCGCCTCGTCCACGAAGTCCGGCTGGCGGATGAGGGAGATCCAGCGGAAACGGCTCTTGTCCGCCAGGGTCCTGCCGTCAAAGCCCGGCTCGTCTGTCCACCACAGCCCCTCCAGCGGCGGCACCACGTACTCGAAGTAGCCCGGCAGGGCCCGCCCTCCCAGCTTGCTCATCTTCACCGTGAAGCTCAGGCCGTACAGCAGCTCCAGGGCCTCCCGGTAACTGGCGGAGGTGTTGGGGTCCCCCGACCCCTCCACCGCGAAAAACACCATCTCCGGCACCCGAAGGATGGCCGGCCCCTTGGGCTGATATAGGTGCTTCTCCGCCTTCTTGTAGTCCAGCTTCTCCATCGTACTGCCCTCCCAATCGGTCTACATCCTTTTCTTTAAAAAGAAAAGGATCAAAAGAAACTTTTCAGCAAAACTCCGTTTTGCTTGATGACTAATTTTGGCAAGTATTTATAGACGTTATATTCCTGAGCGAAACAAAGTTTCGCGATAAAAGTTCTTTTTGATACTTTTTCTTTCAAGAAAAAGTATGTAGACCGTCAAATCAACGCCGCCGCTTCTCCGGCAGGGCGTCGCAGGTAACGCGGACCAGGGCGGACAGGGCTTCCCGGTCCTCCACGTCGGGCATGAGCATCTGGCTGCCGCCCTCGTAGGGGACGCCCTGCGGGCAGTCCGGGTCCAGGGCCGCCCCGGCGGGGGTGATCTTGAGAAAGGTCTGGTCTCCGCAGATGACGCCGAAGAACTTGCCGTCGCAGTACAGGCCGAACTCCCCGAACATCCGCCGCCAGGTGATGGTCCCCGCCCCGGCCATCTGCTCGCAGACGAAATTCACATAGCTGAGATGGGACGCCATGCCGTCTCCCCCTCTCCCGTTGGTCTTACCATTATTCTACACCCCGAAATAGGCCAACTAGCTGTCATATTTCTCGGAAATTTTTTTCGCCAGCGCCCCCAGCTCCCGCCGCAGGTCCGCCGGCTCCAGCAGCTCCGCCTGATCCCCAAAGGTCAGCAGCCACCGGAGCAGCTCGTCCCCGTCCGCGAAGTCCCAGCGGAAGAGCAGGGTCCCCTCCGGCTCCTGGGTGACGCTGCCCAGCCCGTACTCATCCACCAGCCGCCAGCGGACGGCGCTCTG
>DVGP01000129.1 GCA_018712665.1 Candidatus Pelethomonas intestinigallinarum
GACCAGGGAGATGAACATATCCGTGGTCATGGACTGGCTGTTCTGCTTGTCGATCTCGGCGCGGAGCGCCTTGATTTTCTCCGCCAGCTCTTTTTGCTCCTCCTCATACCGCCTTGACATACGGGCGAAGCGGTCGTCAGAGAGCTTGCCGGAAACATTGTCCTCATAGATCCGTTCAAACAGGCCGTCCACTTCCTCATCACGGGCTTGGAGGGCTTTCAGCTCCTTTTCCTTCAGCTTTCGGTCGGTGGCTTCTGCCTGTTGGGAGTGGCCGATCACAGCCTTCACAAACTCATCCTCAAACTGGCTGGCAAACTTGGTCAGCCGCCGGATCTCGCCCAGCACCACCTGCTCCAGGAAGTCCACGCGGACGTAATGGGTGGAAGTGCAGCTCCCACGGTTGCCCTTGTAGTTGGAGCAGTTGAAATACTTGATGTCGGGGTTGCCCTGATTGAAATGGAAGTGAAGATTGTGTCCGTAATCGGCACAGACCAGAAGGCCGGAGAACATATTGCGCTCCCCCTCATGGGTGCGGCGCTTGCGGATCTTGCCCCGCTTCTGCTGGACCTGCTCAAAGACCGCCCGCTCAATGATGGGTTCGTGGACACCCTGGAAGATGACCCAGTTTTCACGGTCATTCTCCAGCCGCTTTTTGTTTTTGTATGATTTGGAGTAGGTCTTAAAGTTCAGAATGTCGCCGCAATACTCCTTTTGGGGGACGGAGCGATAAAATAAGGCCGCCCCTCGTGAAGGGTCGGCCTTATCGACATTAAACGGGAGGACAGTGATGGGAAGCAGGCGCAGGCGGATGCCTCTGACTGGCTTGCTGGCGCTGCCGGACGCGGCGTCTTTTGGGCTGGGCAAGATTTTTGACGCAGCCATGAAAGTGTCATCCCGTGGCAAGGGTGACATTTTTTGTTTGTGTATAAAAGCGGCAAATTCTTCACAGATTATTTACAGACGGATCCGTCTACTTGCGCTATACTCCAGCATTGTAGACGAGATCGTCTATAAATGAAATGAGGAGATGGACATCATGCAAATCTTGGCGGATATCGTGTGCCTGCTGCTGGCCATTGTGATTGCGGTGGTTGCGGGCAAGCTGATTTCCAAACTGAAACTGCCGGCCATTCTGGGCTGGCTGATCGCCGGAATGATTATGGGGCCCCATGCGCTGGGACTCCTTGGGGACTCGCTGCTGAACGCAGCTTGGTTCAACACGGTGGAGAGCGTGCTGGAATGCATCGTCGGCCTGATGATCGGCACGGAGCTGATCTGGTCTCAGATGAAGAAGGCTGGCAAGCAGATCCTGGTCACGACCATCACGGAATCCCTTGACACTTTTGTGGTGGTCAGCCTGGTATTTGGTATCATTTTCTGGGTCACGGATATTCCCATTTACCTCGCCTTCCTGTTCGGCGGCATCGCCCTGGCCACCGCCCCGGCGCCGTCCCTGTCCGTGGTCAATGAGTTCAAGACCTCGGGCCCCGTGACCAAGACGCTGATCCCCATGGCGGCTGTGGACGATCTGGTGGGGGCGCTGGTTTTCTTCCTGGTGGTGGCCTTTGTCTCCGCCCACCTCTCCACCGCGGGCATCCCGGTCCCGGTGGTGCTGTTCCTGGTGTTCCTGCCGGTGCTAATCGGGATGGTCACCGGCTTTATCACCGGGAAACTGCTCCAGCACACCAAGACCCGGAACAGCACTCTGGCGGTCATGCTGGTGATGCTGCTGGTATCCGTGGGCATCGGCTTTTTCATCAATAACCTGCTCCCCACCCCGGTGCTGAACTTCATGCTGCTCGGGATGGCCTTCTCCACCGTTTTTGCCAATATGGTGACGAAGGAGCAGCTGGACGGGATGATGAAGGTTATGAATCCTGTCATCAGCTTTAGCCTGGTGGTGGCGATTTTGAATCTGGCGGCGCCGCTGGACTACCACCTGATTTTCGACGCCGGCATCTATACGGTGGTCTATATCATTACCCGGGCCATCGGAAAATACAGCGGCGCCTATTTCGGCGCCTCCATCACCCATGCGCCGGACACGGTGAAAAAGTATCTGGGTTTCACGCTGCTGCCCCACTCCGGGGTCTCTCTGGTGTTCACCGGCATCGCGGTTTCCATCCTGGAGGGGCCGGCGCCGGAGTGCGCCTCCATCATCCAGGGGACGATCGCGGCGGCGGCAGTCATCAATGAGATCATCGCGGTCTACATGGCCAAGAAGGGCTTTGAGTGGGCCGGAGAACTGCATAAGGCGGAAGACGTCCGGGCCGGCGGACATCAGCATAAAGGTGGACAGCCGGCATGACACAGAAGGAGCGGCAGGACCGCAGCAAGGAGGAGATCTGCCGGGCTGCCATGGAAGAGTTTGGAACCCTCGGCTACGACAAGGTGACCATGGAGCGGATCTGCGGGAACCACGGCATTTCCAAGGGCATGATGTATCACTACTACTCCAACAAGGACGAACTGTTCCTGCTCTGCGTGGAGCGGACCTTCACGGATCTGAAGGCCCATGTGGAACGGGACATGGGAGAGCTGGAGGGACAGACGTTCCTGGATACCATCAAGAACTTCTTCATAATCCGGGAGTACTATTTTCAACTGCACCCCAAAGAGAGAATGATCTTCGAGGAAGTCCTGCTCCATCCGCCCAAGCATCTGGTGGCGCAGATCCAGGAGCTGCGCGGTCCGATCCGGGAGCTGAACCGGCAGCTTATCCGCCAGCTGGTCAAAAAAATGCCGCTGCGCCCAGGGGTGGACCCCCAGATGGCCGCCCGCTACCTGGAGAGCGTGGAATACTTTTTCCAGAGCGTCATGCAGAACTATCAGGGCGGACATGGCGGAACGGATCTGCACGCCATGTTTGAAACCGCGGGAGAGATCCTGGACATGGTCCTGTTCGGCATTATGCGCCAGTCCGAAACGGAAGGGCAGTCCACGTCCGCATGATGCCGGTTCCTGAATTGCCCGCTCTCAGCGTTTTGGCCGGCATCCTGCTGATCTCTCAGGGGATCGCGTCCATCCCGCGGGCCTGTTTCTCCGGCCGGCTCTGGAGATCAGCGCCAAAACGCCCAAATGACCAACGCTTTTTCACAAGGAGAACCTCTATGCTGAAATTACTTCATAACCTGCGGCGGCGGGAGTGGACCATGGCCGCCGTATGTACCGTACTCATTTTAGGGCAGATCTACTTTGACTTGTCCCTCCCTGACTACATGAGCAATCTGACCGTTCTCATCAAAACGCCGGGGAGTACCATGTCGGATATTCTGGACACCGGCCTGAAGATGCTGGGCTGCACTCTGGCCAGCGCGGCGCTGTGCGTCATCTGCGGCTATCTCACCGCAAAGGTGGCTGCCGGATTCAGCTTTTCCATTTGGGAAAACATCTTTCACAAAATCGCGGATTTCGGCCAGCAGGAGATGATGTCTTTCTCCGTCCCCAGCCTCATCAACCGCACCACAAACGATATCACACAGGTGCAGATGCTGGTGGCCATCGGCCTTCAAATTCTCATCAAGTCTCCCGTGATGGCAGTGTGGGCCATCATCAAGATCGCGGGCAAGAGCTGGACCCTATCCGCCATCACCGCCGGTTTCGTAGTAGCCCTGCTGGTGATGATGGTGGTCATCATCGGCGTGGTGGTGCCCCGGTTCCGCCGGGTACAGAAGCTCACCGACCACATCAACCTGGTAGCCCGGGAGAACCTGAACGGCATCAACGTGGTCCACGCCTACAACGCCGAGGACTATCAGAACGCCAAGTTCCTGAAGGGCAACGAGACGCTGATGCGCACCCAGCTGTTCAACCAGCGGGCCTTCGCCTTTCTCATGCCGGGCGTGACGCTGGCCATGAACGCATTGTCTCTGGTGATCTACTGGGTAGGCGCCTCCATTGTAAACGCCATCCCCGCGGCGGACGCCGCGGAGCGTCTGTCCACCTTCAGCAACATCGTGGTGTTCGGCACCTACGCCACTTACGTCATCATGTCCATCATGATGATGGTCATGATTATCATGCTGAGCCCGGCGGCCCAGGTTTCCGCCCAGAGAATCAATGAAGTGCTGGAGACCCGGGACAGCCTGATCCAAGGCACCCGCGCCGACGCTTCGGAGACCGGCACCGTGGAATTCCGGGACGTTTCCTTCCACTATCCGTCATCGAATAAAAATGTTCTGGAGCATATTACCTTCCAGGCCAGGCAGGGAGAAACCGTGGCCTTCATCGGGGCGACCGGCAGCGGCAAGACCACTCTGGTCAGCCTGGCGGCCCGGTTCTACGACGCTACGGAAGGCCAGGTGCTGGTGGACGGCGTAGATGTGAAAGATTACACCTTTGACGCCTTGTATGACCGGGTCGGGTACATGACGCAGAAGGCCATCCTGTTTTCCGGCGACGTCCGCGGCAACGTGCTCTTCGGCGCCAGCCGGGGTGGAGACTCCGACGAGGATGTTCGGAAGGCCCTGGACCTGGCCCAGGCCAGTGAGTTCGTTGACAAGATGCCCGGCGGCATCCACGCGCCTATTGCTGAGGGGGGCACCAACGTGTCCGGCGGGCAGAAGCAGCGGCTCTCCATCGCCCGGGCTCTGGCCCGGCGCCCGGAGATCCTGGTGTTTGACGACTCCTTCTCCGCCCTGGACTACCGCACCGACGCCAAGCTCCGCGCCGGTCTGGACCGGGAGCTGAAGGATACCACCCGGCTGATCGTGGCCCAGCGCATCGGCACCATCCGGGACGCGGACAAGATCATCGTTCTGGACGAGGGGAAGATGGTGGGGATGGGCACCCACAACGAGCTGATGAGGACCTGCCCCGTCTATCAGGAAATCGCCCGTTCCCAGCTCTCTCAGGAAGAGCTGGGGGCGTGAGGAGGGATTGGAAATGCCGAATATGATGCAGAACAGAATGAGAGCTCCGGCGAAAAGCAAGCGTGGGATCGGCGGCGTTCTGAAGGAGCTGTTTACCTATTCCAGCAAGCTGAAGGTCCCCTCCCTCATCGCGTTTTTATTTGCTGTGGCCGGCGCGATTTTGACCATTATCGGCCCCAATCTGCTCAGCCAGATCACGGATCTCATTTCCGACGCTCTCGGCGGGGGAGATAGACCTGGCGGCCATCGGCCGCATCGGAGTGACGCTCCTCATGATCTATGGACTCAGCGCCGTTCTCACGTATGTGGAGCACTTTATCATGGCCACGGTGACTCTAGATCTGTCCCGGGATCTGCGGCAGGACCTGTCCCGGAAGATCAACCGGGTGCCCATGAGCTACTTCAGCAAAGTGTCCTACGGCGATATTCTCAGCCGTGTCACCAACGATGTCAGCACCCTGCAGCAGGCTCTGGCCAACAGCCTGCCCTCCATGATCAGCGCGGCAACACAGTTTGTCGGCTGCCTGGTGATGATGTTCGTCACCGAGTGGCGCATGGCCCTGGCGGCCGTGGCTGTCACCCTGGTTGGATTCCTCATCATGGCCGCGGTGATGCTGCGGTCCCAGAAGTACTTCTCCGCCCGGCAGGAGAACCTGAGTACCCTGAACGGCTACATTGAGGAGATCTACTCCGGCCACGACGTGGTGCGCCTCTCCCGGGCTGACCGCCAGGTCAAAGCGTCCTTCGGCGCCATGAATTCCATGCTGTACGACGCGGAGTGGCGCAGCCAGTTCCTCTCCGGTATTATGCAGCCCCTGATGAACATTATCGGCAATCTGGGCTATGTGGTGGTGTGCGTGCTGGGCTCCGCCCTGACCATGAGCGGCGAGATCTCCTTCGGCGTTATTGTGGCCTTTATCCTTTATGTGCGGCTGTTTACCTCCCCCCTGAGCACCCTGGCCCAGGGCATGACCCAGATGCAGACGGCCGCGGCGGCGGGCGACCACATCTTTGACTTCCTCCACGAGGAGGAGCTGCCTGACGAGTCCTCCAAACAGACCGTCCTTGCCCGCGTCCGCGGCGAGGTGGAGTTCGAGCATGTGCGGTTCAGCTATCCCAACGATCCGAACAAAATCATCATCAAGGACTTCTCAGCCCATGTTCGGCCGGGACAGAAGGTGGCCATCGTGGGCCCCACGGGGGCGGGCAAGACCACTATGGTAAATCTGCTGATGCGGTTCTTTGAGATCAACAGCGGCGCCATCAAGATCGACGGAATCCCCACCTCTGAAATGACCCGGGAGAGCGTCCACAACCTGTTCAGCATGGTTTTGCAGGACACCTGGCTGTTTGAAGGCACTGTCCGGGAGAATCTGGTCTACAACAAAACCGGCGTGACGGACCAGCAGCTGGAGGCGGCCTGCCGTGCCTGCGGCATCTACCACTTCATTGAGACGCTGCCGCAGGGCTTTGACACGGTGCTGGACAGCGGCATTGCGATCTCCGCCGGCCAAAAGCAGCTGCTGACCATTGCCCGAGCCATGATCCAGGACAACCCAATGCTGATTCTGGACGAAGCTACCTCCTCGGTGGATACCCGGACCGAGCTCATTACGCAGAAAGCCATGGACCGGCTCACCGAACACCGCACCAGCTTTGTCATCGCCCATCGTCTGTCCACCATCAAGAACGCCGACCTGATCCTGGTGCTCAAGGACGGCGACATCATCGAGCAGGGCACCCACGACCAGCTTCTGGCCAAAGGCGGCTTCTACGCGGACCTCTACAACAGCCAGTTTGAAAAAGTGTCCTAGCGAAAACACGCGGAACGCGTTTGAGACAACCGCACCCATGACGCCGCGGGTCTTGCCGCCCCCTGTCCCGCCCCGGATATAGGTCACGGACAGCTTCCGAAAGGTCTTGCGACACCTCTCGGCAAAGGCAGTCCGCGTGGGGCAGGGGAGACCCCGCAGATTTCGGTTATCAGAAGGCCGCACCGCATCACGGTGCGGCCTTCGCCGCCACCACGCCCCCCTCTCCCTCGGAGAGGAGCAGCCGGTCCCCGGCGTGAAAATCCCCGGCCAGGATGCCCTCGGCGATGGGGTCCTCCACCCGGCCGCGGATCAGGCGGCGGAGAGGCCGGGCGCCGTAGGCGCTGTCGAACCCCTCCCGGGCCAGGGCGGCCAGCGCCCCCTCCTCCCAGGTCAGAGACAGCCCCAGGGCCTCCAGCCGCTTGGCGGCCCCGGCCAGCAGGCGGCGGGCGATCTCCGTCAGGTCCGCCTCCGTCAGCTGGCGGAACACCACCGTCTCGTCCACCCGGTTGAGAAACTCCGGGCGGAAGGTGGACCGGAGCTCCGCCTCCACCGCCCGGCGGACGCCCTCCTGCCGGGCCGCCTCCCCGCCGCCGGCGGAGAAGCCCAGGCTCTGCCCCCCGTGGAGCAGGTGCCGGGCCCCCACGTTGCTGGTCATCACCACCACCGTGTTGCGGAAGTCCACCACCCGGCCGTGGCTGTCGGTGAGGCGGCCGTCCTCCATGATCTGGAGGAGCAGGTTCCACACGTCCTGGTGGGCCTTTTCGATCTCGTCGAAGAGCACCAGGGACCAGGGGCGGCGGCGGACGGCCTCGGTGAGTTGTCCCCCCTCCTCGTGGCCCACGTAGCCCGGGGGCGAGCCCACCAGGCGGCTGGCGGCGTGGCCCTCGGCGTACTCGGACATGTCCAGCCGGATCATGGCGTCCTCCTTGCCGAACATGGCCTGGGCCAGAGCGCGGCACAGCTCCGTCTTGCCCACACCGGTGGGACCCAGGAACAGGAAGGAGCCCACCGGGCGGCCCGGCTCCTTCAGCCCCACCCGGCTCCGGCGGATGGCCCGGGCCACGGCGGAGACCGCTTCTCCCTGGCCCACCACCCGCTCCGACAGCTCCTTCTCCAGCCGCAGCAGCCGCTCCCCCTCGCTCTCCGTGATCCGGAGCAGGGGGATACCCGTCCACTCCGCCGCCACGGCGGCCACGTCCTCGGCGGTAACGGTGAAGCCGCCGCCCTGCCGCAGCCGGTCCCGCTCCTCCCGGAGCTCCCGGGAGAAGTCCTCCTCCACGTCCCGGAGCTTGGCCGCCCGCTCAAAATCCTCCCCGGCGGCGGCCTCCGCCTTCTCCCGGCGGACGGTCTCCAGCCGGGCCTCCAGGGCCTTCAGGTCCGCCGGCGTCTGGTCCGGCCGCTCCAGCCGCACCCGGCTGCAGGCCTCGTCCATCAGGTCGATGGCCTTGTCCGGCAGGAAGCGGTCCGGCAGGTACCGCCGGCCCAGGTCCACCGCCGAGCGCACCGCCTCGTCGCTGATGGTCAGGCGGTGGTGCTCCTCGTACCGGCGGCGCAGGCCGAAGAGGATGTCCACCGCCGCCTCCGGGGAGGGCTCGGCCACCGTCACCGGCTGGAACCGCCGCTCCAGGGCGGCGTCCTTCTCGATGTACCGGCGGTACTCCTCCAGGGTGGTGGCTCCGATGACCCGGAGCTCGGAGCGGCTGAGGGCGGGCTTGAGGATGTTGGCGGCGTCCACCGCCCCCTCGGCGGAGCCCGCCCCCACGATGGTGTGGAGCTCGTCGATGAAGAGGATCGCGTTCCCCATCCGCTTCACCTCCGCCAGGGCGCTCTTCACCCGCTCCTCGAACTCCCCCCGGTACTTGGTCCCCGCCAGCATGGCCGCCATGTCGATGGAGAGGATGGTCATGCCCCGCAGCTCCTCCGGCACCTC
>DVGP01000130.1 GCA_018712665.1 Candidatus Pelethomonas intestinigallinarum
TGGAATCGTTGAAGACGTGTGCCACGCCTATGTGGACGGCAGGATATCCCCGGAGGAGTTCCCGGCCGCGAGAACTCTTGCCGCGGCGGCGATGATGCGGCTGCTCGATGAGTCGGATGACAGAAGAGAACGATCATAGGGAACGCGCCGCTCTCGCGGCAAGTCAAAATGTGATGGGCGCGATGGGATCTCCCAACACACACCAAGAGGCCCCGCCGTCGGCGGGGCCTCTTGGTGTGTGTTGTGTGTGTTTTAGGAGGGAGAAATCGCATCGGGTTTTATCCCTTTGCTGATTCTGATATTACCGTAGGTTTGTGTGTAAATCATGACGTGGTTGTAAACAAATTATGAATTCAGGGCCTTTATACGTCTGCGTCCCGCCGCCGGGGGATGCGGATGGTCAGGGTGATGGCCTCCTCGGAGTCCTCCCGCCGGCACTGGGCGTCCACGCCGGCCCGGCGGATGGTGTCCATGCCCCGGGTGACGCTGTTGAGGAAGAGGCGGACGTCCTTGATGACATAGACCGGCTTTTTCCGGGGAGCGGTCTGTTTCCGGTGGAGGAGGTCGTCCACGTAGGCCTCCGCCGCCGCCACGTTCAGCCCCCGCTCCCCCATGTGCCGGGCGGCGGCCAGCCGGTCCTCCTCGTCCTCCAGCCGCAGGAGGGCCCGGGCGTGGCGCTCGGTGAGGCCGTAGCGGCGGAGTAGGTCGCAGCACTCGGGGCTCAGCCGCAGCAGCCGCAGCTTGTTGGCCACCGCCGACTGGGACCGGCCCAGGCGGCGGGCGGCCTCCTCCTGGCTCAGGCCGTAGGTGGTGATGAGCCGGGCGATGGCCGCGGCCTCCTCCAGATAGTGGAGGTCGCAGCGCTGGAGGTTCTCAATGAGGGCCAGGAGGGCGCTGTCCTCCTCCGTGGCCCGGACCAGGATGCAGGGCACATGGGTGAGCCCCGCCATGGCAGCCGCCCGCAGCCGCCGCTCCCCCGCAACCAGCACGTAGCCCTCCGGCGTCCGCTGTACGGTGAGGGGCTGGAGCACCCCGTGCTGGCGGATGGAGTCGGCCAGCTCCCGCAGGGGCTGCTCCTCGAACCGCCGGCGGGGCTGGCGGGGATTGGGGGCGATCTTGTCCACCGGCAGCAGGCGGATGCGCCGGGACTGGTACAGCTGCCTGTCCGCCCGTTCCATGGCCCTCTCCTCCCTTCTTCTGCCGTTTTTTCCTATTCTACGGCCTGTCCGCCGTGAAAGCGCGGGAAATCTGTCGGAGAGGGGATTTTTCTTTTTCAGTGAAGCGGAGGCTCAGTCCTCCCGCCGGAACACGTGGATATGGAAGGACACCCGGCAGTCCAGCGCCTCCAGGGCCGCCAGCCGCTCCTTTCCCGCCCGGGGGGTCTTCCAGGCGTAGGGGGTCATGCCGAAGAGGGCCTGAATGGTCTCTTGGTTGGGGAGGTGGACGGTGTAGTCCACCGGGACGATCCGCTCATAGGCGAACCCCTGGTAGGGGGTCTCCCGCTCCTCGTTGGGGTAGGGCTGGTCGTACAGGACCTCCTTCAGTTCCCACAGGTGCCGGGCGGCGGGGACCACGTAGAGGTAGCATCCCCCGTGCCCCAGCACCCGGCGGAACTCGTCAATGGCCAGGGGGGAGAACACATTCAGCAGCAGGTCCACGGATCGGTCCGCCGCCGGCAGATGGTAGACGGAGGCCACGGCGAAGTCGATGCCCGGGTACCGCCGGGCCGCCTTTTGGACGGAGAATTTGGAGATGTCCACCCCCGCCACCCGGGGCTCACGCCCGGCGGCCAGGAGGGCGTCCCGGACGCCGGCGGTGTAGTACCCCTCGCCGCAGCCCGCGTCCAGCACCGCGGGGGCGGGCCCTGTGCATTCCACCGCCAGGGCCTCCAGGGCCTGACGGAGGGGGGCGTACCACCCGCCGTCCAGGAAGGCCCGCCGGGCGGCCACCATGGCCTTGTCGTCGCCGGGGGCCTTGGAGTGCTTCTGCCCCACGGGGAGCAGGTTGACGTAGCCCTCCTTCGCCCGGTCGAAGCTGTGGCCCCGGGGACAGCGGAGACCGGCGGGGACCTCCGAGAGAGATCCGCCGCAGAGGGGACAGCGAAACAGTGTCATGAGGCCGCCTCCTCGTGCCCGGTCCGAGTGATGTCGTTGATCCACCGCCGGCTGTGGAAGCGGATGAGCCCAAGAGGGCACTTGCACAGGTTCTCCACCTGCATGGACAGGCACACCACCCACACTGGCGCCTCCAGCACCAGGGCGGTGAGAGCCATCGCCGGGATAGCCGCCAGCCACAGGGGCCCGGCGTCGATGAGGGAGGCCACCTTGGCGTCGCCGCCCGCCCGGAGGACGCCGGTGATGTTGGTGATGTCAAAGGCCCGGAGGGGCATGGCGATGGCGTAGATCAGCGCCAGGCAGGTGGCGGCGTAGGCCGCCCCCTCAGTGAGCTGGAACAGGGGGAAGAGCACCGGCTGGAAGAAGGCGGGCAGCAGGATCAAAAGACCAACCATCACAACGCCGCCGATGAGCATGGACACCAGCAGCAGCGTCCAGCTCACCTGGTAGACGTGGTCCTTGGACCGGCCCATGCCGATCTCCTTGCCCACGATGACGGCAGCGGATGCGGCGATGCCGAAGCAGACCACCGTGGACAGCTTGTCGATGTTGCCCACCAGGGCGTAGGCCGCCAGCATGTCCTGGCTGTTGGACATGTGGCCCATGATCACCGTCAGCATGGAGGTGCCCAGGCTCCACAGCGTCTCGTTGCACACCACCGGGGTGGAGTAGCGAATGAAGTCCCGGAAGATGGCCCGGCCGGGGCGGAGGATGCACCCCCAGCGCAGGGGCATTCGCCTGTCCCACAGGGCGTAGCCCGCCGCCACCGCGAACTCCACCACCCGGGAGGTGAAGGTGGCCACCGCCGCGCCGGTGACCCCCATGGCCGGGGCGCCGAATTTACCGAAGATCAAAATGTAGTTCAGCACCGTGTTCACGCACATGGAGATGGCAAAGAGGACCGTGCCGAAGACGGGCCGCTCCGTGCTCCGCTGGACGCCGGCGTAGATGCTGCTCAGACCGTTGAAGATGTAGGAGAAGCCCACGATCTGGAGGTAGGGGGTCCCCAGCTCAATGAGGGCCTGGTTGGGGGTGACCAGCTCCAGCACCTGGACGGGGAAGCGCCAGGTCACCAGGGCGATGGACACGGACACCACCGTCACCGCCGCCAGGGCCACCCCCATGCAGCGGTTGATGTTCTCCGTGTCCCCC
>DVGP01000131.1 GCA_018712665.1 Candidatus Pelethomonas intestinigallinarum
ACCTGCTGCAACAAGCTCTCCAAGACCCACATCGAGCAGCTCAAGGCCCTGGGGGCCTTCGCCGGCATGGCAGACACCAGCCAGATGACGTTGTTCTGATTCAGGGCCCTGCCAGGGCTCCACCCTGGACCCCGCCAGGGCTCCGCCCTGGACCCGCAAGCTTTTTGAAAAAAGCTTGGCAAAAACTTTTGCGCGCAAGGCGGAGCCTTGCGCGCTGTTCTGCTCCCCCTGTCCGGCAGGGGATTCCGAAACGATCAGTCCTTGGAGAAAACGGTTTTCATGGGTTCTCGGCCCCTCCCTGATGGTGCGTCAAACAATCCAGGCAAAAGCATATGGAGGAAAGGACCAGAGAGATCCCGCTGTGGAACAGGTCGGAGGCGAGGTCTGCGCGGGCCAGGGGGAGGAACCGGGCAACCGTGTGGGCGATGGCGATAGCCGCCGGGGTCAGGACCAGAAGGGCAAAGCCAGCCGCCCGCCACAGGCGGCCCCGGCACCTGCGAAATATGCCGTAGATCGCCCAGGCGCCGGCAATGGCGATGAGGGAGACGCAGGCGCCCAGGGTGAAGACCACCGGCGTTTCCAGGAGGAAGGCCAGCAGGGCCAGGAGAGGGAAGGGGAGGATGCTGGCCATGACCAATGTTTTCTGTAACAGCTGCTTCCTGGCGGTCAGGCAGGGGAGGGCCAGGAGCCACGCCGCTGCCAGGGATGCGGTGACGATCCACGACCAGGACAGTCCCTCCGAGGTAAAGTAGTCGCAGATCAGGCAAATCAGGGCCGCGGTCAATGCCGCCGCGGATAAAAGGGTCAGGATCAGGCCTTTGACCTCTGCCGGAGGAAGCGGTCTTTTGCCATTCTCACGCTGCTGAAACATATGGGTCTCCTTTCAAAGCTGAGGCTTCTCACAAAGGAGCATACCAGAAAGCCTTCAGGATAACAACCGACGTGGACTGGACAGAATCCAATGCGCCGTTGCGCCTCCGCCCTGCCGGTGGATAAATCAAGAGAACGTAGATATAGAACGGGGCGCCGCTATCAAGCGGCGCCCCGTCTGTTCTGCGTTGTTCGATTTGTTTTCCAGATGGGCTCAGTTGCTGCCCAGCTCCACCCACAGCTCACTGTAGAGGTCCCGGGTCTCCTGGGGCAGCACCAGGTAGGCCTCGCAGCGGTCCAGGACCTCCTGGGGCGCGGCCATGATCTCATAGAGCTCCATGTCCAGGGGCTCGCCGTACTGCTCCTCATACCACTCCGGGTACATCTCCAGGGCCTCGGTGTTGGGGGAGGCGTACCAGATGTAGTCCATGTTCCGCAGGTTGGCCTCGGTGGAGGCCATGAAGTTGATCCACTCGTGGGCCTCGTCCACGTTCTCCGCGTCCTTCAGGATGCACATGGCGTCCACGAACCAGTTGGAGCCCTCTTCGGGGATGACGTAGGCCAGGTCCTCGTTATTCTCCAGCATGGTCAGGTAGTCGCCGGCGTAGTAGGTGGCGATGGCGGCGTTGCCTCCCTCCATGATCTGGAAGATCTCGTCCATCACCTTGCCCTGGTACACGTCCCGGTCCCAGGCGTCGGCGATGAGCTCATAGGCCTCCCGGATCTGGGCCTCGTCGGTGGTGTTCACGGAGTAGCCCAGATAGTACAGGGCGATGCCGAAGGCGTCCCGGGAGTTGTCGATGAGCAGCACGTTCCCGGCGGCGGTGTCGTCGAACATGACGCTCCAGCTGGTGATGGACTCATCCACCATGGTGGTGTTGTAGATGATGCCCAGGGTGCCCCAGGTGTAGGGCACGGTGTACAGGTTCTCCGGGTCGTAGGACAGGTTCTTGAACCGGTCGTCGATCTTCTCAAAGTTGGGGATCTTGCTGTAATCCAGGGGCTGGAGCATATCCTCCTCGATGAGCTGAGAGATCATATAGTCAGAGGGGACGATGACGTCGTAGCTGGTGCCGCCGGACTGCAGCGTGGAGTAGAGCTCCTCGTTGCTGGGAGAGGTCCGGTAGTTGACCTCAATGCCGGTCTGCGCCTCGAATTCCTCGATAAGACTTTCGTCGATATACTCGCCCCAGCTGCATACGTTCAGTACCCGCTGGCTCCCGTTGCCGCTGTCGCCGCCGCTGGATTCGCTGGAGTTGCCGGTGGTATTGCTTCCGGCGGAATTGCCAGTGTTGTCGACCCGCTCCACGGAGCAGCCGGACAGGAACAGAGTGAGCGCCATCACACAGGAGAGCGCCAGGGCAGTGATTTTTTTCAATTGATCATTCCTCCAATACACGATTTAAAATAGATTATCTCAGGGCCCTGTCGGGCCGAAAGACCTTAATACCGGCGCTTTGCCAGGGCTTTTTCCGCCCGAGCCTCCCGGATGTTGTTGGCCGCCAGCAGCAGGATCACCACCACGAACAGCAGCGTGGAGATGGCGTTGATCTCCGGGGAGATCCGCCGGCGGGCCATGCCGTAGATCTCGATGGCCAGGGTGGACACCGAGGAGCCGGCGGTGAAGTAGGAGATGACGAAGTCGTCCACGCTCATGGTGAAGGCGATGAGGGCTCCGGAGATGATGCCGGGCTTGATCTCAGGCAGGATCACCTTGAAGAAGGCCTGCATCCAGGTGCAGCCCAGGTCCTGGGCCGCGTCCACCAGGTTCCGGTCCATCTGCCGCAGCTTGGGGCCCACAGAGAGGATGACATAGGGGATGTTGAAGGTAATATGGGCGATGAGCATGGTGCCGAAGCCCAGGGACAGCTTGGGAAGGGTGATCCGGTAGAGTGTGCCGAACCAGTTGAGGGTAAAGCGGTAGTTGGCGGCGAACTCATTCCAAAGGCCGAATACCGCCACAAACAACAGGCACAGGCTCACGCCGGTGACGATATCCGCGTTGGTCATAGGGATATTGTTTACCGTCAGCAGGGCGCTCCGGGTCTTAGGCCGCATGGAGTAGAAGCCCACCGAGGCGAAGGTGCCGGCAATGGTGGCGATGACCGTGGCCAGCAGGGACACCAGAAGGGTGGTGTAGAAGCTCTGCATGATGGCCCGGTCCCGGAACAGCTCCTCGTACCAGTGCAGGGAGAAGCCCTGCCACACCACGCTGCTGTTGCCGGCGTTGAAGGAAAAGATGATCATCAGAAGGATGGGGGCGTACAAAAACAGGAACACCAGAGTCATAAAGACCCGGCTGCCCACCCGGCGCTGCTTCCTCATAGCAACACCGCCTGTTCCTCGCCCTCACCGAAGCGATTCATGATGCCCATGCAGATGATGACGATGACCATCATCACCAGGGCGATGGCGCTCCCCAGGTGGGGGTTGTAGGCCCCGCCCAGGAACTGCTGCTCGATGAGGTCGCCCAGCATCATGTGGGTGCCGCCGCCCAGCAGCCGGGAGATGGCGAAGGTGGACACCGCGGGGACGAACACCATAGTCACCCCGGACAGGATGCCCGGCAGGGACAGGGGGAAGATCACCTTGCGGAACACCGTGGCGGAGTTGGCCCCCAGGTCCCTGGCGGCCTCCACCAGGGAGTTGTCCAGCTTGACGATCACCGAGTAGATGGGGAGGATCATGAAGGGCAGGTAGTTGTACACCATGCCCAGCACCACAGCCCCCTGGGTGCGGATCATGCGGAAATAGGTGATGGGGACATACTGGGAAGGATCGTCGGCGAGCTGAGCGCCAATGGCGTTGATCAGGTCGAACAGGCCGATGGCGTCAAAGAATTGGTTGAGCAGGCCGTTGTTCTCCAGAATGGACATCCAGGCGTAGGTCCGCAGCAGAAAATTGACCCACATGGGCAGCATGATGAGGACCGTGGCCAGGCGCTGGAACCGGGGACCCTCCTTGGCCATCATGTAGGAGATGGGGTAGCCGATGAGCAGGCAGATGACTGTGGCGATAATGGCCAGCTGGAAGGAGCGGGTGAAGATGGACAGGTAGGTGCCCATGCCCACGAAATTGGAGGCGGTGGGCGCGAAGTCCGCGGTGGTGAAGGCGTAGATCACCACCATGATGATGGGGGCCACCACAAACAGGGCCATCCAGACCACGTATGGGATGGCGAAGAGGGAGCGCCTACTCCTCATAGCCTTCCTCCCGGGGGGCGTCCTCCTCTTCGTCCAGCATGGTCACGTCGTCCATCTCGTCGTATTCCTCAGAGTAGGAGCTGTAGTCGCCGAACATGCCGGAGTACTGGCTCTTGTGCATGATGTGAATGTCGTCGGGGTTGAGCACGATGCCGATGACCTCGCCCACCTCGTGGTAGTCGGTGGTCTGGATCAGCCATTTGAAGCCCTTGAAATCCACGATGGTGTCATAGTGGACGCCCTTGAAGGTGACGGAGGTGACGGTGCCCCGGAGCTGGCCCTTCTCAGGAGGGACAATTTCGATGTCCTCGGGGCGGATGACCACGTCCACCGGTTCCATGGGGGCGAAGCCCTTGTCCAGACATTTGAACTTCCGGTTGAAGAACTCCACCACGTAGTCCTGGTGCATGATGCCGTCGAGGATGTTGCTCTCCCCGATGAAGTCCGCCACGAAGGCGTTTTTCGGCTCGTTGTAGATGTCCGTGGGGGTGCCGATCTGCTGGATCTTTCCCTGGTCCATGACTACGATGGTGTCGGACATGGCCAGAGCCTCCTCCTGGTCGTGGGTGACGTAGATGAAGGTGATGCCCAGCTGCTGCTGGATGCGCTTGAGCTCGTTCTGCATGTCCTTCCGCAGCCGCAGGTCCAGCGCCCCCAGGGGCTCGTCCAGCAGCAGGACCTTGGGGCGGTTCACCAGGGCCCGGGCGATGGCCACCCGCTGCTGCTGGCCGCCGGAGAGCTCGTTGATGCGGCGGTTCTCAAAGCCCTTGAGGCTCACCACCTCCAGCATCTCCATGACCCGCTGGCGGATCTCCGCCTCGGGGATCTTCGCCTTGACCTTCTTCTGCTTGCCGTTCTTCTCCACCGTCTCCGTCTTGCCGATGCGCAGGCCGAAGGCCACGTTCTCAAAGACGTTCAGGTGGGGGAAGAGGGCGTAGCGCTGGAACACCGTGTTCACCTGCCGCAAATGGGGCGGAACGTCATTCATCCTCACCCCGTCGAACAGCACTTCGCCAGAAGTGGGCGTAATGAAGCCGCCAATGATGCGCAAGGTCGTCGTCTTGCCGCAGCCACTGGGTCCGAGCAGTGTGAGGAATTCACTGTCATTGAAGTATAAATTGATGTGATCGAGAACCAGCTCGCCGTCGAACGCCATGCTGCAGTCAACAAGGCGGATCAACTCTTTGGACATGTATCCTCCCCCATTCCTTTTCTGAAAAGTATCCGTGCGCGCCCGCCGCGGGAGCGGCGGGAAAATGCGTCTGGGCGTAGAAAATTGCCCGCTTTTCCTGAGTACTTTTCCCCCGGAAAAACAGGCAAGCATACTATATCTGTTTTGTGTCGAATTGTCAATGATAATACGCAAAAAAATGGGTAAATTTTGCGGCGAAAATTCATTCACCCGGCACCAGGCTGACGGTCCCCGGCGGCTCGCCGCCGGGGACCCCTTTGCCGGTCTCATTTTCGCGGGGAAAATGAATTGCCCCCTGCGCCGGGGCTATGGCTTTGCCAAAGCCCTCCCACGGCCGCGCGGCGCAGAATCATGTGGCGCCGGTCCTCACTCCACCGTCACGGACTTTGCCAGGTTCCGGGGCTTATCAATGTCACAGCCCCGCATTAAGGCCACATAGTAGGCGAAGAGCTGGAGGGGCACCACGCCCAGGGAGGGCAGGAGCATGGGGTGGGTGTTGGGAATGGTGACAACGCCGTTGGCCACCTTGGCCATCTCCTGGCCGTGGTCCTCGGTGGTGAGGGCCAGCACGTCGCCGCCCCGGGCCTTCACCTCCACGATGTTGCTCATGGCCTTGTCAAAGAGCCGGGCATAGGTGCCCAGGGCCACCACCAGAGTGCCCTCCTCGATGAGGCTGATGGTCCCGTGCTTCAGCTCCCCGGAGGCGTAGGCCTCGGAGTGGATGTAGGAGATCTCCTTGAGCTTCAGGGAGCCCTCCAGGCCCATGGCGTAGTCCACGTTGCGGCCAATGAAGAAGACGCTGTTGTGGTTGAAATACTGGCTGGCGTAGTACTGAATGGCGTCCTTGTTCTCCAGCACCGCCTCCATCTTCTCCGGCAGGCGGAGCATCTCCTCCAAAATAGCCCGGCAGGTCTCAGCGTCTATGGTCCCCAGCACCCGGGCCATGTGGAGCCCGAAGAGGTCCAGGACCACCAGCTGGGTGGAGTAGCCCTTGGTGGTGGCCACGGCGATCTCCGGCCCGGCCCAGGTGTATAGGACCTGATCGCTCTCCCGGGCGATGGAGGAGCCCACCACGTTCACCAGGGAGAGGATCTTGGCCCCCAGCCGCTTGGCCTCCCGGAGGGCGGCCATGGTGTCCAGGGTCTCCCCGGACTGGCTGATGACGATGACCAGAGTGGCCCCATCCACAATGGGGTCCATGTACCGGAACTCCGAGGCCAGGGCCACCTCCACCGGCACCCTCAAAATGCGCTCCAAATTGTACTTTCCCACCATGCCCACATGGTAGGAGGAGCCGCAGGCCACAATATAGATCTTCTTCACCTGCCGGAGGTAGTCGTCGGAGAGGGCGAAGTCCTCGAAGAACACCTCGCCGTCCCGGATCCGGGGACCCACGGCCCGGCGGATGGCCTGGGGCTGCTCCATGATCTCCTTGAACATGAAGTGCTCGTAGCCGCCCTTTTCCGCCGCGTCGATCTCCCAGTCCACGTAGGAGATCTCCTTCTCCACAGGCTGCATCAGGTGGTTGTAGCACTGGATGCCGTCCTTTGTCAGCACCGCCACCTCGCCGTCATCCATGTAGCCCACCCGGCGGGTGTGGCGGATGAGGGCGGTGACGTCGCTGGCCAGGAAGCTGCACCCGTCGCCGTAGCCCAGGATCAGGGGGCTGTCCTTGCGGACGGCGATGATCTGGTCCGGGGCGTCGGCGCAGAGGATGCCCAGGGCGTAGGCCCCCTCGATGCGGCGCAGGCACCGGCCTACCGCCTCCAGAATGTCCACCCCGTCGTGCTCGCAGAAGTACTCCACTAGCTGGGCCACCACCTCAGTGTCCGTCTCCGAGGTGAAGGGCACCCCCTGGCCCTGGAGAAAGTCCTTCAGCTCGGCGTAGTTCTCAATGATGCCGTTGTGGACCACGGCGATCCGGCCGCTGCGGCTGATCTGGGGGTGGGAGTTGACGTCCGACGGGGCCCCGTGGGTGGCCCAGCGGGTGTGGCCCACTCCCACCCGGCCGGGCACCGACCTCCCGCCGTCCAGCATTTTGTCCAGAACGGCCAGCCGCCCCTTTGCCTTGTGGACGGAGAGTCCGGTGGAGGGATCATACACCGCCACGCCGGCGGAGTCGTAGCCCCGGTACTCCAGCTTGCTCAGGCCCTCCAGCAGAAGGGGGGCCGCCTGCTCGTTTCCAACGTATCCAACGATACCGCACATATCAAAATATCCTCCGATAAAATTCAGCTTCGGGGAGCGCAGAACACCATCCCGTGCCGGAAAGGCCGGCATGGGCCATGCGCTTCCACTGTTTGATTTTCTCAAGAGGACAAACTCGCAGCCATTTGTCACCCGTTCCCCGGTCACAGCCCCCTTGTTCCGCGGTCGCCCGCGTATTTGCCGGCTGTGTGCGCGCCCGGAGCGGCACGGAGGGGCATCCGCCGAAGGTTCGATCCTCCCCCCACCTCGTCGTCTGGCCTTAGGCCCTGTCTGAAAACTGTCAACAAGCCCAAACAGCGGATCTTTTTCCGCCATACTGCGTTGATTTTCCTTGCGATACACAAAGTATCGCGGCGTCAAATCGCCTTGTTTGGCGAAAAAATCTTTCGCCGTTGGGCACACTTCCAATTTTCAAACAGGACCTAGGGGCCAGCACTGGCGCTTTGACAGGATATTTCCTGTAAAATCTCCTTTCCCTCTGCGAAGCAATTTATATGAACTGTCTGACGACAGCACATAACATCAATATATGATACGCAAGATCAAAAGAAAGATAACCTTCGCAAAGCGTACGCTTTGCGAACAAAAGTTTTTGTCCAACTAAGTGCCCTGCGGGTATTTTACAAAAAGTTGGCGGGTCCATGGCACCGCCCTGGAAAGTCCCCTCTGGCATAAACCCGGTCAACGAAGCAAATACTGACAGGGAGAGGGGGCGAGACGCGATGACCACGGCGTTTTTCCGGACGATCATCCTATACCTGATCCTGATGGTGGGGCTGCGGCTCATGGGGAAGCGGCAGATCGGGGAGCTGGAGGTCAGTGAGCTGGTGCTGACCCTCATTATCTCCGACCTGGCGGCGGTGCCCATGCAGGACTTCGGCATCCCGCTGGTCAACGGGGTGTTCCCCATCGTGACGCTGCTGTGCCTGTCCATGCTCTTGAGCTTCTTCAGCCTGAAGTCCATCCGCTTCCGTACCCTGATCTGCGGCAAGCCCGCTATCATCATCCGGGACGGGAAGCTCATCCAGTCCAACATGGCCCGGAACCGGCTCACCGTGGACGAGCTCTTTGAGCAGCTCCGGGGCCAGGGCTACAGCGACCTCACTGACATCAAATATGCCATCCTGGAGACCAGCGGACAGGTGTCCGTGCTGCCTTTCGCCAAGGCGGCGCCATTGACGGCGGAGGCCGCCGGCGCGGCGGCGGAGGACACGACGCTGCCGGTGCTCCTCATCAACGACGGCCACGTGATGGACCAGAATCTGCACGCCTGCGGCCGGGACCGGGCCTGGCTGGACAAGGAGCTCCATGCCCGGCGCCTCACCTCCCCCCGGCAGGTGTTCCTGCTGACGTTGGACGAGGCGGGGACCGTGGTGTGCGTGACAAAGGAGGGAGCATCATGAAAGCCCTGTATGTCCCCCTGACGCTCCTGGCGGCGATCCTGGCCTTCTCCCTGTGGGCGGGGCGGTACGTGGACCAACGGACGGAGGAGACCGTGGCTCTGCTGGAGCGGGCCGGCGAGGCGGGGCTCCAGGAGGACTGGGAGGCTGCCGCCGAGTCCTTGACCCAGGCTTCCACGGTCTGGGAGGCCCGGCAAAACTTCTTCCACACCATCCTCAAGCACGACGAGCTGGACGAGGCGGAGAGCCTCTTCGCCGGGGCAGAGGCCGCCTGCCGGGAGACGGACCAGGAGGAGTTCCACATCCTGCTGGCCCAGCTGGTCAGCCAGCTGGAGCACCTGGCGGAGACCCAGGCGGTCAATCTGCGGAATATCCTGTAGACCGAGACCAGTATACCATGACATCGGCGGCTTCGCAACCGGTTCTTGCCCGCCGTTCACGGTTGCGGCGAAAACGGACCCGTCCGCCCCGGAAAGAGGTTGCGTCCCGCCGCCCGGTATGGTATACTGTCCCCGATCCAAAGAGGGGAGGAGCGCGTATGCTGCTGGCCATCGACATCGGCAACTCCAGCGTTTCCCTGGGGGTGTTCCGGGGGGAGGCGCTGCTGCTGCGTCGGAAGCTGTCCGCCGCCGCGGAGCGGAGCGCCGACGAGTATGCCGCCGCCATCCATACCCAGCTGGCCCTGGGCGGGCTGGACAGCCGGGAGATCGACGGGTGTATCCTCTCCTCGGTGGTCCCCGGCCTGACCTCCCTGGTGGAGGCCGCCGTGGGGCGGCTGACGGAGGCTCCTGTCCTCCAGGTAGGCCCCGGCATCCGCACGGGCTTCCGCATCCGGATCGACGATCCCTCCCAGCTGGGGGGCGATCTGGTGGCGGACACTTTGGCGGCCCTGACGGAGTACGGTCCGCCCCTGATCCTCATTGACGCCGGCACCGTCACCACCATCGCCGCGGTGGATGGGGACCGGACGTACCTGGGGGGCTGTATCCTGCCGGGGGTGCGGCAGAGCGCATCCTTGTTCAAGGAGACCACCGCCCTGCTGCCCGCCGTGTCCCTCACCGGCGGGGAGGAGGAGTGCCTGGGCCGCAACAGCGCCGACGCCATCCGCCGGGGGCTGCTGCTGGGCAGCGCCATGATGGTGGACGGCTTCATCGACCGCTACCTGGCCCTGCCGAAAATGGCCGGAGCGAAGGTGGTCGCCACCGGCGGGTCTGTGGAGCTGGTGACGGCCAACTGCCGCCGCGCCATGGTTCGGGACCCGGATTTGACTCTCAAGGGCCTGCGGTACCTCTATGAGACCAACCGGAGCCGCCGGGGCTGATATTTTACTTAATTGGGTAATAACGGCAGATGCCGCTATTATACATAATTTGCGCGCCGTACGCCCGGAGGGCGACGACAGCGCGGGGTGAGAGATCCCCAAAAGGAGAAAAATGAATATGAATCGAAGC
>DVGP01000132.1 GCA_018712665.1 Candidatus Pelethomonas intestinigallinarum
CCGGCAGGGGCGGCAGGTCGGTGAGAATCTCCCCCCGGCCCCGCGCCAGGGCCGTGCCGCCCCGGACGCAGTAGGGCACGTCGCTGCCCACCTGGGCGGCGACAGCCTCCAGCTCCTCCTCGGGCATGGAGGGGGCATAATGCCGCCGGAGGAGGCGGAGGACGGCGGCGGCGTCGCTGCTGCCCCCCGCCATGCCGGCGCAGACGGGGATCTGCTTGCGGATGTGGATGTCCAACCCCGGCGCCGGGCGGCCCAGATGGGCGAAAAAGGCCTCCGCCGCCTTGGCGGCGATGTTGCCGCCGTCCCGGGGCAGGTAGGGCAGGGTGGAGGAGACGGCGGTCCCCGGTGCTTCCCGCTCGATCAGCTCCAGGTCGTCGCACAGGTCAATGGACTGCATGACCATCTTCATCTCGTGGTAGCCGTCGGGGCGCTTGCCCAGGATGTCCAGAGTCAGATTGATCTTGGCCCAGGCGGGCTCGGTGTGTGTCATGGAGCACCTCCGTCAGAACAGAAAATCATGGAAAAATTTCCGCCGCCGTGCTATAATCCTGATAAAACAAATGACGCAACAAAGGAGGCGGAGCGTATGGCTTATCCAGAGGAGGGCGTGGTCCAGACATGGCTGGACGCCCTGAAAGAGTTGAATATTCGAGTTAAGAAAATGTTCGGCTGTTACTGCGTGTACTGTGACGGTCAGCCGGTGGGCTGGCTGAGCGAGGACATATTCTCACTTCGAGAGGTGGGCCTGTCCGATCTGCCCCCTGATCTGAAGCGCCCCGGGCCGGGAGACAAGATCCGGGAGATCGCCATACCGCTGGACGACTGCTACTGCGACTGGCTTCCCCGGGCGGTCCAGGAGACGGCGGACAGGATCAAGAAAACGAAAAGTGGTCCAGATAGCAAAGGCAGCCGGGGCAGTCAACGGTCAAGATGAACGGCTCTTCGAGCCGCCGTTGACAGCTCTGCCCGCCTTTGCTCACCGGAAGCCAAGGGGCGGCAGCACTAGGTGCTGCCGCCCCTGCCTATTGTGTTCGCTCGACGCCAGCTCCCCGACGCCACTGTATCATACTTTATTCCGCTTGACCAGACAGCGCCCTGAGCAAAACAAAGTTTTTCGAGAAAAGTTCTTTTTGATTCTTTTTCTTTCAAGAAAAAGAATGTATACCAGTGGAGGCCGTTACCGGATCTTCCGGCCCTCCACGTAGTAGCGCTTATCCTCGGCGTGGCCCATGGAGAAGGTCTTCCGGGGGAGGACGCCGTCAGCGATGACGGTCTTGAACAGCTGGTCCTTGCCCATGGCGGGGAGGAGGAAGCCCATGTTGCCCTCCTTGGAGCCCAGCTCCTTCGTCACCTCGTCGCCGTGGATGTAGTCCACCTCGCCGCCGTTCTCCTTCAGATAGGCGTCCAGGAAGTTCTGGAGGGTGCCCACAGGGAGCTGGACCTTGGGATCGGGGACGGTGATGTAGCCGTCGTGGCCGGGCCAGACCACCTCGATGACGTGGCCCTCGCCCTTGCCCTCCTGGGCGTTGGGATAGAAGGCCTTGAAGGCCTCCATGAACTTGGCGGGATCCACGCCGAAGACCACCCGGTGGATGGCCTCGAACTGGAGGGCGTCGTCGTGGAGGTTCTCGATCTCCACCAGGGCGTACCGGGCGGGGAGGTCCGCCCACTGGCTCTCCGGGGTGACCTTCTTCAGGTTCTCATAGCAGGTCTTGGCGGTGGCCAGGGAGTGGTTGCCGTCGCCCACGGCGAAGAGCAGGGGGGCCACGCCCTTCAGGCCGTACTTCCGCTCCATGGCCTCAGGGGAGGCCATGGCCGCCAGAGCCTCAGCCAGGGCGTCCTTC
The DNA here is from genome assembly GCA_018712665.1 of Candidatus Pelethomonas intestinigallinarum. Classification (GTDB taxonomy): domain Bacteria; phylum Bacillota; class Clostridia; order Oscillospirales; family Oscillospiraceae; genus Pelethomonas; species Pelethomonas intestinigallinarum. Next base: position 1,845 of record DVGP01000132.1, read on the forward strand.
TGGCTCTCGGTGAGGAGCCAGCCCTTCAGGTGGCCGCCCCGGAGCATCAGGTCAAAGTCGTACACCTGCTCCATGGCGTCCACGGCGGCGGTGATGGGCTCGATGCAGGTTTTGTCCGGGTCGTCGATGAGCAGCATGACGTGGGGCAGCTCGATGGGGGCGTCCTTCCGCACCCGGACCCGGGGCGGGATGCGCTCCAGTACCGTGCCCTCGGTGGCCCGGATCAGGGAGCCGGAGCCGGGGGTGTAGTCATACTGCTCCAGGTCCACAGCGGCCACCAGGCCGTGGCGGACCTTGCCGTCGGACTGGGTGCGCTGGATGTAGATGATGGAGTCCGGGCAGGTCTTGAAGATGTCCCGGGCCAGATAGTCCTCCATAGAGCGGTTGATGTCGGCGATGTGCTCCTCCACGTTGGGGTCGTTGAGCTTGCTCTCCGGCAGGATCAGCCGCAGGGTGGAGGGGGCGTCCCCCACGATGCGGTCCGCCTCCTCCCAGTACTCCGGCTGGGAGGTAAACTGGTCGCAGGCCACCACGGCCCACTTGCTCATGTCCGCGTCCCGGGGCAGCAGGATGTCCGCGGGCTTCATGCCCAGCTTGGCGTATGTCTCATTCATGTCGTTTTTCCTCCGTCGTATGTTGTTCGATATCAGAGCGGGCTTCTCCACCCGCCGGATATACTTTATTTAGGGCCTGCGGATTTACTCCGGCAAAATCCTTTTTTCGAAGAGCAGGTCCAGCAGCTCGCATCCCCGCTCCAGGAAGGGCCCTGCCTCGCCGGCGGCCTCGTCGTACACGCCGCCCCGGCGGGAGTCCCGGCGGCTGTCGTAGAGCAGGAAGGGCACCGGGTCCCCGTCGTGGCCCCGGGTGGCGGTGAGGGTCTTGTGGTCGCTGAGGAGCAGGACCCGGTGGTCCATGCCCGCCGCCTCCAGCCGGGACAAGAGAGGGGCCACCAGCCGGCTGTCCAGCCACTCGATGGCCTGGAGCTTCCCGGGCAGGTCCCCGTTGTGGGTGCACTCGTCGGGTGCCTCCAGGTGGAGGCACACAAAGTCGTACTGGTTCAGCTTCTCCCAGGCGGCCTCCAGCTTGCCCTCGAAGTTGGTGTCCAGCTCCCCGGTGGCCCCGAGGACCTCCACCATCTCCAGGCCCCGGAGGACCCCGATGCCGTGGCAGAGGGGCACGGCGGAGATCACCGCGCCGTCCACGCCGTACTGCCCCCGGAAGGAGGGCAGCTCCACGGCGGTGCCCTCCGCCCAGAACCAGATGCCGTTGGCGGGGAGCTTGCCCGCCTGGCGGCGGCGCTCCGTCACCGGGTGGTGGTCCAGCACACGGTTGGCCAGGCGCATCAGGTCCGCGAAGACCGCCGCCCGGTCGTTCCCCTGGGGCAGATACGGTCCAGCCGTCTCACCCAGGTGGTCGTGAGGGGGCGTAAAGCGGATGCCGGTCAGGTCGCTGTGGTGCTGGACCGCCAGCTGCCGGAAGGCGGGGAAGAGGTGGATCTCCATTCCCGCGTCTTTCAAGGCGGCGGCGAAGGCGGCGTCCCCCAGCAGGGCGTCCATGGTCTCCAGAGCGGAGGGACCGTCGATGCTCCCGGCGCTGTGGGAGAGGATGCGCCGCTCTTCCAGGGGCATGTCCCCGTCCTCCAGGGTGATCAGGTTGCAGCGGAAGGCGGCGTCCCCCGGGGAGAGGACGATGCCGGAGGCCGCGGCCTCCATGGGGGAGCGGCCGGTGAAGTACTCCCTGGGGTCGCAGCCGAAGATGGAGAGGATCGCGGTCTCGCTGCCGGCGGGGAGGGGCGGCGGGCAGTTGACGACGCTGCCCACTGTGCCCCGGGCGGCCATGCAGTCGATGGTGGGGATGCTGGCACAGGCCAGGGGAGTCCTGTCTCCAAGCTCAGGCACGGGGTTGTCGGCCATGCCGTCCCCGATGACAAGCAGATATTTCATGGAAAACCTCCTGGGGCGGAACGCCCACTCCATTCTATCTCATTATACAGACTTTCCCATGGCATTTCAACGATAAAATGCGCCGGCTGCCCGGTTCGTTTTGTGAAAGAAAAACTTCATGTGCCGCATTCCCGCCGCGCGAACAGGAGAAATGGTCAGGCTGGTGAATAACGCCGGAATGGCTGGGCAGACTACAGGCAGTGTCCGGCGCGCCGTTTGAGGGCGCTTCGGCATAGGAAGGAGGGATACCTTATGATCTTGGATCGGATCGCATTGGTATTGGTGATCATTGGCGCGCTCAACTGGGGCGCTGTGGGGCTGTTCGGCTTTGACCTGGTGGCGTTTCTCTGCGGCGGCCAGATGGCAGTCCTCTCCCGAGTCATCTACACGGTGGTCGGGGTCGCGGGGCTGTGGTGTGTGTCGCTGCTGTTTCGGGACCGCCCCGCCGGGGAGGCGGCGGCCTGAGGCCGTCGCCGCGGATCAGATTCTGCCCTCCCAGAGGGCAGAATTTTTTTGTTCTTAGTCTGGCAAAAAAACAGGGGGAAAATGAAAAAAAGTATTGACAGTGGTGGGGGGTCATGCTATACTATCAACTGTTCCGGCGGTGAACGGGACACAAAATATGGGGGTATAGCTCAGCTGGGAGAGCGCTTGAATGGCATTCAAGAGGTCAGCGGTTCGATCCCGCTTATCTCCACCAACCCGAATTCGGGCACAATTGAATATCGTCCATGTGGGGGTATAGCTCAGCTGGGAGCGCCAGCAAACGGAGGTAATCCCCCTCGATGTAGGGA
>DVGP01000133.1 GCA_018712665.1 Candidatus Pelethomonas intestinigallinarum
TGGAGCTGTTTCGCACCTACACCCGGGGCTTTCTCAGCGCCTGCGGGGACAGCCTGACGGAGCGGGAGCTGCAGATGCTGCCGGTGGGCGCCCGGCTGATGACATTGGAGTGCGGGGTGCGGTTTTTGACGGACTACCTCTCCGGCGACACGTACTTCAAGATCAGCCGGGAGGGCCACAATCTGGACCGGGCCAGGACCCAGCTGCGCCTGGTGGAGGACATGGAGCGGAAATGGAAAGAAATGGAACAGATCGTGAAGGAGGTCAGAGCATGAACGTACTGGTCACTGGCGGCGCCGGGTACATCGGCAGCCACACCTGCGTGGAGCTGCTGGAGGCGGGGCACACCCCCATCGTGGTGGACAACCTGTGCAACTCCAGCGAGGTATCCCTGCGGCGGGTCCGGGAGATCACCGGCAAGGAGGTGGTCTTCATCCGGGGGGACGTGCGGGACGAGGCCCTGCTGGACCAGGTTATGGAACAGTACCGCCCCGCCTGCGCCATCCATTTCGCCGGGCTGAAGGCGGTGGGCGAGTCCGTGGAGAAGCCCCTGGCCTACTATGACAACAACCTGCGCTCCACCCTCTCCCTGTGTCGGGCCATGGCCCGGGCGGGGGTCAAGCGGATCATCTTCTCCTCCTCCGCCACGGTCTACTCCGGGGACAACGAGATGCCCCTGGGGGAGGACGCCCGCACCGGCGGGTGCACCAACCCCTACGGCTGGACCAAGTACATGTGCGAGCAGATCCTCCGGGACGCCGCGAAAGCGGACCCCGAGTGGTCCGTGGTGCTGCTGCGGTACTTCAACCCCGTGGGCGCCCACCCCAGCGGCCTCATCGGCGAGGCCCCCAACGGCATCCCCAATAACCTCATGCCCTACATCTCCCAGACGGCCATCGGCCGCCTCCCGGAGCTGCGGGTCTTCGGCAACGACTACCCCACCAGGGACGGCACCGGGGTCCGGGACTACATCCACGTGGTGGACCTGGCCAAAGGCCACGTGGCCGCCATCCGCCACCTGATGGAGCACACGGGGGAGGCGGTGTTCAACCTGGGCACCGGCCAGGGCTACAGCGTGCTGGAGATGGTGGAGGCCTTCCAGCGGGTCAACCAGGTGTCCGTCCCCTACCGCATCGCCCCCCGCCGGGCGGGGGATCTGGCGGTATGCTACGCCGACCCGTCCAAGAGCGCCCGGGAGCTGGGCTGGAAGGCGGAGCTGGGCCTGGAGGATATGTGCCGGGACGCCTGGAACTGGCAGAAGAAAAACCCCAACGGATACGAGGCGTAGGATCAGCAAAGCCTCCGCGGCGGGGCCGGCGCGGTCCATTCCGCCTCTCATAAAATGAAAGCGAAGGGGCACCCGCTGCGGGCGGGTGCCCCTTCGCCGCGCTCTGGAGGGCGGGCCCCGCCCCGCTATACTCCGCTGTCCAGCTCCAGCACCAGGTGCTCGATGGCGGTGTGGCGGTGCATGTAGACCACGTGGAGCCGCCCGTCCAGGTCTCTGCACATGGCGGGCTGGCACTTGTTGCCGGGGGCCGGCGCCAGCTCGATCACGTTCTCCCAGGTCAGCCCCTCGTCGTGGGAGCAGGCCAGGGTGAGGGGGCTGCGCTCGTGCCAGTCCGTCTCCGGGGTGTCGTTGTAGGCCATGAGAATGGTACGGTCGTCCCAGCTGATGACGTCGATCTTCGACTCGTTGTTCAGGATGCCGCAGGGGACCGGCTCGGACCAGGTCCGCCCGCCGTCCAGACTCTCCGCCCGGTAGGACGGCAGGGATTTCCCCCCCGCCGTGCCCCAGCCGGTGGTGCCGGGGCAGGTCCGGGTGAACAGCAGCAGCCGCCCGTCGGGCCGCAGGCAGATGGCCGGCTCCCGGATCAGGTTGCCGTCGGCGGCGCTGAGGATGGGGCCCTGCTCCCAGGTCTCCCCGTCGTCGCGGGAGAGGTAGATCCGCACCGCGCCGAAGTACTTGTCCTTCAGCTCGCTGCTGGTGGAGGCGAAGACGATGGTGCCGTCAGGCAGCAGCACGCTGTCGTTGGAGGCATGGCCGGACTGGATGTTGGCCGGCTTGGCGGGCTCCCAGGTCCGGCCGCAGTCCCGGGTCTTCCGCGTCCACAGCTCGTCCCGGCCGTTGCACCAAGTCAGGAAGTTGACCTCCGTGTCCAGGAACTTGGCAAAGAGGAGGATGATCTCCCCCTTCTTATTTTTGATAAAGATGGGGTCGTGGCAGCAGTAGCGGATGTCGCAGCCCACCGCGTCCGGGTTGGACCAGACGTGCCCGCCCCGGGGCAAAATGGACACCCAGTCCTTGGCATCCCGGCCCATGGGGTCCCCGTTCCACTGGAGAAAGCCCCCGTTCCACACCGCCAGCAGGTCGCCGTTTTCCGCCAGGGTCAGGCTGGGCATGTGGTAGCACTGCCGCTCGTCGAACCACTCCACCACCCAGTTGCGCTCGATGATCTTCGCTTTCATTCCATGTCCTCCGTCTGTTTTTCCAAAGTGATCAGCACCGTCTCCATGGGCGGCAGGGTCTGGGGGAAGGAGAGCCGCCCCGCGCCGTCCGGCGCCATGGCCAGCTCCTCCCGGCGGCCGTCGCTGAACCGGAGGGACGCCCGGGTCCAGGCCCCCCCGCCCAGGCGCAGGGTCCACCCCCGGGCCGGGTCCAGGCTGGCGTTGACCAGGTATACATAGAGATGCCCCTCGTCCTCCGTGCAGTAGGGCTGCAGGTAGGCGGACTTCTCCACCATGGGGGCCGCCAGGCGGGCCCGTTCCCCCAGGACCGCCTGGACCAGCTCCCGCCGCAGGCTGTTTAGGAACATCTGGGGCATCTCCGTGGGGGAGGCCAGGTTCCCGAAGGGGAACACCATCACCCGGCCGTCCACCACCACCTGAGCCGGCCCCGTCCGGCGGCGGTAGGAGTCGAAGAAGGCGGTGCGCTCCTCCACCTCCCGGTCATACTCCACCAGCACCGCGTCGCTGCTGAGGAGCACCGCCGAGGCCCGTGCCCGGGGGATGCCGCAGTAGGTTCTGCCGTCAGTGACCTCCTCGTAGGTGTACTCCCCCTGGTCCTGCCGCATCCAGCGCAGGGAGCGCACCCCCGCCAGCTCTCCCAGGCCCAACTCCGCCAGGGTCTCCAGGGCGTCGCCGTTTAAGAGGACGAAGTTGTCCGCGAAGAGCGAGCGGACCTCCCCGGGGGACAGGTTGCGGAGGTACTGGCCGGAGACGGCCACGGTCTGCCCCCTGGGTGGGACCGTGCTGTACCAGAAGGGCACGCCCAGGGCGGAGAGGTACCCGGCGAAGAACATCTCCTGGGGGTACAGCTCCTCCATGGACCTCCCCTCCCGGGTGTGGAGGGTGTAGGAGGAGGTCTCGCAGATCAGGACGCACACCCCCCGCTTCTCCCTGCCGAAGGCGCCGCCGGCCTTCATCTCGTTGAGGAAGGGCTTGACCTCCCGCAGCATGTCCTGATACCCCTCCTCCCACACGATGCCGTTGCCGTTGAGGTCGTACAGGTCGATGGTCATGCCGGCGGGGTCCAGAGGCAGGCTGACCAGGAGCTGGAAGCGGGTGAAGGCCAGGGACTTGGCAAAGCGGGAGTAGGGGTAGTTCTCCAGCTCCGGGTACACCAGAGTGTCCGCCGGCAGCAGGGCCCGGTTGGCCATGGAGACCATGTTGAAGCTCAGCATGTACCGCCAGGGGGAGGTCTCCGAGTAGGCGGGCAGGTGGATGCGGTCCACCGGGGGCTGGTCCCCGGCGAAGGCCCGCAGCAGGCCGTGCCAGTCCCGGCCCTCCGCCGCGTGGACCTGGGGCAGGGAGCTCATGAGCCCCAGCCGCGTCTCCGGGCTGACGGCGTGGACCGCCTCCTCCAGCCTCCCGGCGATCTCCACCAGGGTCCGGCGGCAGGCGTCCAGCCAGATTTTTCGATAGGGGTGGGGCTCCCCCGGCTGGAGAACCCCCTGGACGAAGTCCTCCCGCCTGACCGGGTGGCCAGCCATCCGGGAGTAGAGGGCCATATGGGCCTCACAGAAGCAGCCCCCCCACTCCAGGGGCGCGTGGTTGTGGAAGCGGAAGTCGTCCTCCACCCAGAGGATGTGGGGACGCAGGGCGGCGTACCGGCGGTAGAGCGCCGCCAGGTGGTCCTGCCATGCGGTATCCAGGGGGCAGACGCACAGCTGAGCCTGGCTGCCCTCCACGTCCACCATGGGGCGGAAGGGCAGCTCCTCGCTCATCCGCTTGCCCAGGTCCGCGTGCATGATGCTGTGCCAGTGGTTGACGGAGAGGGTCACGCCGCGGGGCTCCAGGACGCGCTTCACATCCTCCAGCAGCTTCAGGTACCGCTCCTGCTCCGCCGCCGTCATATGGCCCGTGTTGATCTCCTCCACATTGCAGAACACCGCCACGTCATCCACCGCGGCCTCCTCCACAAAGCGGTCCAGGCTCTCCAGCTCCCGCTGGTCATTGAAATCCGGGTCACAGCAGAACCGGAAGGAATAGACATAGGGGTCCATGGCGCGTCTCCTTTATCGCTCGGAAATGGGCAGGCCGTAGAAGGCCAGCATGGGCATTCTCATGCAGTCGCAGGGGATGCAGGGGCCCGGGTCGCACCGCCAGGCCCCGTGGACCACCGCACCCTCCCCCAGGGGCCTGGGAAAGGTCAGCTCCATGGCGTCCCGCTGGGTCTGGTAGGCGCTGGGCCTCACCAAGCCCTCTCCGTCCTCTGCCTCGAAGGGCAGCAGGGCCGGGGCCACGTCAAAGGGGTTGAGCCAGTTGTAGACCCGCTGGAACCGCAGCTGGACCCTGTCCGGGGCCAGCCGCACCGCCCGCTCCACCTCCGGCGCCCGCCACTCCAGCTTTTTCCCGTATATCTCCGCCAAAGCGCAGCGGGCCATCCGCTCCCCCAGGACCAGGTTCCCCTGGGAAGAGTTGTGGATGAAGTCGTAGAGGGGCAGGTCGATGGCCGGCACCACCCAGACGTTCTCCAGCCGCCGGGCCGCCTCCCGCTGGGCCTGGCGGACCATCCCCCACTGCCGGTCCAGGTCCGTGTCGCAGGGGGTCATGCACCGGTTGAGCTGCGCGGTGAGCACCGGCGGGTCGGGCCGGCCCAGGTCCTCCCGCAGGCGGCGGACGAAGCGGGCAAACCGCTCCAGGTAGGTGCCCGCAGCATTCTCATAGCCCTCGGCCTCCCCCTGATACCACACCATCCCCCGGGGGCGGAGGCCGTCCGCCTCCAGCAGCTCCAGCATATTGCGGTACAGCGCCCCGTTGTCCTCCATGTCCCACCACCGCAGCGGCGCGCCGCCGTAGGCGGTCATGACGATGCCGATGGGGTAGCCCAGCTCCCGCTTGAGGAGCTTGGCGAAGTGGAGCCAGGGGGTGTGGCCCGGGTTGTGGTTTTCAAAATTGCCGGTGTGGATGGAGCCGGTGGTCTCCCCCAGGGGGTGGGTGGCAAGGTCCCAGCGTCCGCTGGGACGGAGGAGATGGACGCCCAGCTCCGGCCCGTCCTCGATGGGGTCCTTGGCCCGGCCGGCGGCGTTGCTCTGCCCCGCCGCCACGAACACGTCCCCCACGCCGATGTTGTGGACCATATCGCCCCGGGTGGAGGACAGGCCGTCCCAGCCCTCGTACTCCATATAGGTCTCCACCCGGTACAGCCCTCCCGCGGGGACGTCAAACGCCACATGCCAGCGGCTGTCCTCCTCCACCCGGCACTCCGTCCAGGGACAGACGCTCTCGCCGCTGGACTCCAGGGCGATCCGAGCCTTCACCGTCACGGCGCCCTGTCGGATCTCGGTGAACTCCAGAGGCAGCTCAAAGGACTGGCGGACCCGGGTACAGGTCCCGGACAGCTCGACCCTGGCTTTTCCCGTGGCGTCCTGCTGAAAGATCTGCCAGGGCATGGCGCCCCGCTCTATGGTGACTCCGTATTTCACAGCTTCACGCCGCTCCTTTCCCCCCTCGGGGCGATTTTTCCTAGGCCCAACAAACGCGCCCTGTGCGGGCGCGTTTGTTGGGCGGATCCATTTTTCCTCGGACTCTCTCAAGGCGGAGATTGATCAGCCTCCGTAGTTGCTGCGGGCGGTCGCCACCGCCTCATTGATCATCTGCTCCAGCTCCAGGGCGCCGGCATCCTCATAGGCCGCCGCGTAGGTCGCCCAGTCGCTGTCCACATCCAGCTGCCCGCCGATGAACTGGGTCAGATACTCGTCGGTCAGGCTGTTGAGCTGGCTGATGATCTCGGAGGCCTCCGCCGGCAGAGTAATCATATTGTAGTACGCGGGAAGATCCACGATCACATCGTCCACGTAGGTGGAAATGGTCTCCTTGGCCTTATCCACCAGGGCCGCGTCCTCCTCAGTGGCCCAGTTGTTGCTGAAGTCCGTGGGGTAGGTCACCGCGGTCCACCAATCCTGGTTCTCGAAGTCCACATAGTACTCCGTGCCGCTGAACATGTAGCTGAACCACACATACTTGCACCGGCCGTCGCCGTAGCCGTAGGCGCCGTCGATCTCGGACCAGTAGTCGCTGCCCTGATCAAAGTTGTATCCGCCGTTGACACAGTTGTGCAGCAGGTCCTGTCCCTCGTTGGAGGCAATAAACTCCACCAGATCCAGCACCCGCTCGGGGTTCTCGCAGGAGTAGGGAATGAAATAGTGGGAGTTGACCCAGGTACCGGTCTGGTAGATGGGGCCGTAGCTGCCGTCGCTGGTAAGGGAATAGCCCACGGTCAGATCGTCGATGGTGGCGTCGGCGTTGGCAGCCGCCCAGGCCGTCTTGTAGAAGTCACGGAACTGGCCGGGATAGCCGAAGCCGAAGTTCACCGCGCCGATGCGGCTGGTGCCGAAGTCGGCGTAGGCGTCGTCAAAGTCGCCGCTGATGCCGATGCTGCTGCTCAGTCCGCCGTTCAGATACAGCTCCCGGAGCTGCCGCACAACGGCCTGGCTGGCCTCGGAGGTAGCGGAAACCGTCCAGTACTCAGAGTCGGTCCCCAGCTCGCCGGAGAGCACAACGCCCTTCATGTTCGCGCCCACAGTGGGCTCCTGGATGCTGGTGCCCTGGGGCACGGCAAGGGTGTAGTCAATCTCGTCCCAGGTGGTCAGCTTGTCATTGCGGGGCCACCAGCCCACGTAGCCCGCGCTGCCCGCGGCCTCGCAGTAGGCCAGGAACTCATCCACAGTCTGGGGCACCGCGCCGCCGTTGACCTCATCCAGGATCGCCTGGTTATACACCGAAACGCCGGAGAAGGAGGGATCGGCAAAGGCGGAGATGGAGTAGATGGCATAGGTGGCGTCGGGATCGCCTGTGTACAGCTCGTTGTACATCTTGTACTCGTCAGAGTTGATGATCTTGTACAGGGTGGGGTAGCGGTCCGGGTCGGCGTTGATGATCTCGCCGATGTTGACCACCAGCTCGTTCTCGATGTAGCTGGCGATCTTCTCAGACTCGCCCCAGGTGGGGAACAGGTCCGCCGCCGCGCCGGTGTACAGCTCGGTCTCCATGCGGTCGTCAAAGCCCTCGGTGCCGGTGTCATACTCCAGGGTAATGTTGACAGCGTCCTCAATGGCCTGCCGGATGGGATCATTCTCATACCCCTCCGCGTCATCCAGGTTGTTTCCGAACTGGGCAAAGCGGATGGTCACGTGCTCCCGCTCCGCCTCACCGGCGTCAGCGCCGCCATCGCCCTCAGTGGTCTGATTGCCGGTCTGGGTGTTGTTCTGGGTATTGTTGCCGCCGCAGCCCGCGAAAAGGGACAGCGCCAGCAGCAGTACCAGAGCCAATGACAACATTCTTTTCATAACAACCTCCTTGATTCCTTCCATTTTACTATAATTTACTCCCCTCCAGGGAGAAAATCACTCCTTCACAGCCCCCAAGGTCATGCCCGAGGTGAAATAGGGCTGGATAAAGGGGTAGACCACCACGATGGGGATAACCGCGCAGATGATGGTGGCCATCCGCAGACCCATGGGCGGCGGCAGCTCAAAGCCCATGCTCACGGCCCCGTTGCGGATCGAGTTCATCATCGACTTGTCTGTCAACATCCGGCGGAGAATCCAGGCGAAGGGCTGCAACTCCGTCCGGTTGCCGATGTACATCATGTAGTTGTAGTAATCGTTCCAGTTGATCACCGCGATGAACAGGGCCACCGCCGCCAGCATACTCTTGGACAGGGGCATGACGACACGGAAAAAGGCGGAAAACTCACTGCACCCGTCCAGGAGGGCGGCCTCCTCCAGCTCTCTGGGCACAGAGTAGGAGAAGTAGTTGCGCATGATGATGTAGTAGGTAATGTTCAGCGCCCCGGGGAGCACCATGACCCAGTAGGAGCCGATGAGGCCCAGGTCCTGGTAGAGCATATAGGTGGGGATCAGTCCGCCGGAGAAGAACAAGTTGAATACCACCAGGGCGTTGATGACCTTCATCCCGCGGATGCGGCTCTTGCTGGCGGCGTAGGCCATGGTGGATGTGACCAGCACCGACAGGGTGGTGGCCAGCACCGTTTTTGTGGCGGAGATCCACAGGCTGTTCACATAGGTCTGGTTGCCGAAGATTTGGATATAATACTGCAAATCGAAGCCCTTGAACCAGAGCATCAGCCCGCCCTGGATATACTCCTCATAGGGCATGACCGAGGCCACCAGGCAGTACCACAGGGGATAGAAGCAGATCAGGCCGAACCCCGCGCAGAAGACCAGAACAAAGACGTCGTAGAAGTTGAAGCCCAGCCGGCTGTACATGGTACGGCGCTCTCCCGCCATTCGTCTCATCATCGATCCGTTCCCCCTTTCTAAAAGATCCCCATAACGTCCACCCGGTTAGCGGCCTTGTTGGTGATGACCACCAAAATCAGGCCCAGCAGCTGGCTGACCAGGTTCACCGCCGTGGACAGCTCGAACTCGGTGCCGCCGCCCAGGCTGATGCGGTAGATATAGGTGGCCAGCACGTCGCCGGTGGAGAGGACGTAGTTGTTGTACAGGTTGTAGAACTGGTCGAAGTTGGCGGAGAACAGGCCGGAGACGTTCAGGATCAGCATGATGACGATGGTCGGCATGATGGCCGGGATGGTGATCTTGGTCAGAAGCTGCCAGCGGTTGGCCCCATCCACCCGGGCCGCCTCGTACAGCGTGGGGTTGATCGACGCCATGGAGGCCAGATACACGATGGTCCCGTAGCCTGTGTTCTTGATCAGAGCCGCAACGATCACGATCCCCCGGAACAGGTCCGGCCTGGCCATGAAGTTGATGGGCTCAAACCCCATGGCTGTGATGATCTGATTGATAACGCCTCCCACATCTCCGCTGGAGGCGGGGTACTCCAGAAGTACCTGCACCAGGCCGGCCATGATCACCCAGGACAGGAAATAGGGCAGGTAGACGGTGGTCTGCACCACGGACTTCACCTTTTTCAGCCGCAGCTCGTTGAGCATCAGGGCCAGGAAAATGGTGAACACCGTGCTGATGACCAGGTACTCCACATTGTAGATCAGCGTGTTCTTCAGCGCCCGCCAGAAATCCGGGTCGTTGACCATGGTCTGGAAGTGTTCCAGGCCGGCCCAGGGCGAACCCCAGATCCCAAGCGCCGGCTTATAGTCCTTAAATGCCAGCTGAATGCCGTACATGGGGCCATAGTTGAATACGATCATGAAAATCAGCCCCGGCAGAACCAGCAGGTACAAAAACCAGTACCGCCGCAGATATTTCCAGAAGCGGTTCAGCCTCCCCCCGCGGGGGTCGCTCACCGCCAGCGCGCCCGCGGTATTTTTTCGACCCAGCATACAAGCCTCCTCAGAAGATAATAACTCAAAATTATTAGCTCACACTCTTCCCGGAAGGGATCCCCCCTTCTCGCCGCTAATATTTTACTAATATTAGCGGCACCTCTTGATTTCTCGTTGTTTTTAGTGTAGTATATCAGCAAATCCACCATCTGTCAACCTTTGCACGGGTCAAAATTTGGTGCGGTTTGTTCTGTCCGGCCAAATTTCGCGCTCATATTTTCAAAAATTATTAGTAATAAAATAATTTTTCGCTGTGTTCATCGGCAAAAGGAGGACCTATGAGCTATCAAATCGCATTTATCGGCTATGGTTTGCGGTCGGAAACCATGATGACCGCCTTCCGTTCCATTGACGCCGATATCTCGGTGGCCGCCGTGTGCGATCCCCGGGAGGCGGAGCTTCGGAAAAGGACCGCGGGGGACCCGATGTTCGCTTCCACAACCTATTATACCGACGCGGCGGAGATGCTGGACGCCGTGAAGCCCGACGGCGTTTTTGTGGGTACCCGCTGCGGCCTCCACACCCCTATGGCGAAGCAGGTCCTGTCCCGGGATCTCCCCCTCTTTTTGGAGAAGCCCGTGGCCATCACGGATGACCAGCTCCGCGATCTCGCCTCAGCTGGGCGGGGCCGTGAGAATCAGGTGGTGGTCTCCTTCCCCCTGCGGATGTGCGCTGTGGTCCAGGAGATGAAGCGGATCGTGGACTCCGGGGCGCTGGGTCAACTGACCATGGTGCAGGCCGTCAACAACGTGCCCTACGGCAGCGTCTACTACCACAGCTGGTACCGGGACCCCTCCCTCACCGGCGGCTTGTTCCTTCAGAAGGCCACCCACGACATCGACTACATCAGCTATCTCATTGGAGAGACGCCGAAGACCGTGTTCGCCCGCACCGCCAAGCTCTACTTCAAGGGGGACCGCCCCGCCAATCTCCACTGCCCCGACTGCCCAGATTACAGGACGTGTGTGGAGAGCAGCTATGTGGTGGGCAAGCTTCAGGGAGACGACGTTCAAGGGGACGCCTGCTGCTTCGCGGCAGACACCGGCAACGAGGACGGCGCCTGCGCCGTCTTCACCTGCGGCAGCGGCCTGCTCATCAGCTACAGCCAGAACTTCGTGGTGAAGCGCTCCGCCGCCCGGCGGGGCTGCCGGATCATCGGCACCCGGGGCAGCGCGGAGTTCGACTTCTACACCGGACAGATCCGCGTCGACGACTACTTCACGCCCCAGACGGCGACCCACCAGATCACCAGTGCGGGGAATCATTTCGGCGGAGACAAGCGGCTGGCCCTGGCCTTCCTGTCGGTGCTGGCCGGGGAGCCGTCCCCCGCAGGGCTGGAGACCGGCCTGGCCAGCGCGGCCTGCTGCCTGGCCGCCCGCCGCTCCGCCGAAACCGGCCAGCTGGAGGAGGTCCCCTTCCCCATCCCCTGACCTCCCACATTACAATAATAATTCTCATATCACGGCAATATCACGAAATTACGGAGGATCGATCCATGGCACTCTCTCAACAGGGCGCTTTCGCCCTCCACCACCAGCGCCGCACCCTCTACCTCCCCCAGCAGCGCCCCGGCTTCACCGCCTGGGCGGCGGCCTTCGACTACGGCGACGGCCGCCTGGGTCTGAGCTTCAAGGAGACCCTGCAGGCCCGGGACCCGAACTACCGTCCGCCCCTCCTGGAGTACGGCGAGGCCGTTGGCGCGCCGGTGTCCTACTGCTCCGTGGAGTGCGGCAGCCGGGACCAGCGCTCCTTCCGGATCTACATGCTCTCCGAGGACGGTGGGCGGACCTACCGGGAGTCCGGCCGCTGTCCCATAGAGGAGGGGGCCTTCTGCAGCGTCGGCTTCCCCGACGGGCGCATCGTGGGCCTGGAGACCCCACGGAAGGACGCCGCCGGTTCCGGCTGCGGCGACGGCATCCTGGTCCGGGAGAGCCGGGACGGGGGGACCACCTGGCAGCACGTGACCAAGCTGCTGGAGGGCTGCGCCCCCTACCTGTGGCGGGTCCGCCGCCTGGGGGACGGCTCCTTTCTGCTGCTGGCCAGCCTCTACGGCACCCCCTGGGGCCCCAGCCGGGCCCGGGCCACCCGGAACACCATGCTGCCCGGGGAGACCTATCTGAACAAGATCCAGACCTTTTTCCTCCACAGCCGCGACGGCGTCCACTACTCCGGCCCCCACTACGTCCTCCCCGGCATCGGGGCCCACGAGTACGACGTGGCGGAGCTGTCGGACGGCTCTCTGCTGTTCCTGGCGGGGGACGTCCAGGCCACCCCGGCGGCCCGGCAGATCGTCCGCCGGGAGGGGGAGCGGTTCATCAACGGCCCCCTGCTCCCCATCCGCCGGGGCGCTCCCGCCGATCCCGCCGCCGATCCCCAGGGGGGCTTTTTGCCGGAGACCTTCGTCTGCCTGCCCGGCGACCTGCTGGTGGGGGCCCGCCGGAACAAGCCCTACGCCTGCTCCGCCGACCGGGGGGAGAACTGGTTCGAGATAGAGGGCCTTCCGAGCAGCCTGTACCAGCCCAGCCTCCAGCTCCTGCCCGACGGCTCCCTGGCCTGCTTCGGCCACATCGGCGGGGACCTGGCCCTGGGGCAGGCGGACATGTACATCGCCGCCGACTTTTTCCGGGTGGAGGGCCGTCCCCCGGCGGCGGCGGAGCTGTCCCTGGAGCGGCTGCTGTCCCCGGAGGGCAGCCAGTACCGCAACGCCTACGCCGCCACGCTGACCCAGGACGGACGGCCGCTGGCCGGGCGGCGGGTGGTGTTCCGCTTCAACCCCTACTGGCGGGCCGACGGCACCGTGTCCACACTGCCCCAGGAGGAGGCCCCCCATCAGATCGAGGCCGTTACCGACAGCCAGGGCCGGGCCGAGGCCGCCGTCCCGGACTTTGACCGCACCGCCGACATCCACTTCGCCTACCAGGTGGACGCCTGGTTCCCCGGGGAGGAGGCGCTGCTCCCCTGCCGCAGCCCCCTGCGGTGCGAGCTGGCCATGACCCCCCGCAGGCGCTGCCGCCGCCCTTACCCCGTCTACCTGGCCGGCGGCGTCCTCTATGTCTCCCGGGAGATGGAGGAGCGCTTCCCGGGGATCTACCAGCTGCTGGAGCCCCAGCGGGGTCTCTCTCCGGCGGCCTCCCCCGAGGCGCTCCCCGCCGATCTGATCCAGGCCCTGCTGGATGCCAACGCCCTCCGCAGAGATCAGGCGGGCCGGTTGGCCTGGTGCCCCAGTGTCCACGCGCCGGCACCCCTGGCGGACGTCAAGCCCATGGGCGACGGGGACTGGTATGAGTAATAATAAAATAAATAAATAGAGCACCAAAAACAGCGCAGGGACCAGCAATAGCCAGTCCCTGCGCTCAACACGCAAAAAAAGCCTCGCAGAGTTCCGCCGCCCGCAGGCGGCGGAAGAAGATCAAATCGTTTTTCCGACGGCGTGCACATCGGAAAAACACTCTGCGCGGAGCGAGCGTCGAATCGTCCGCCAAGGGCGGACGACCGAGGCGCAGAGCGAAGTGAAACCCTTTTGGCGGAAAAGGCGTCAGCCTTTTTCGCCAATTTCAGCGCAGCTCCGCCATGCCGGCAGAGCCGGCCTTGAGCATTCCCAGGTCGCTGTTCCACATGTTGACGGTCATGCCCCGATCCAGCCAGGGCTTCAGCGCCGCCGCGCCGCTGAAGTGGCCGCCGGCCCGCTTGCCGCTGGCCTGGGCCCCCGCCACCACCTTGGCGAAGGCGGCCTCCATCTCCGGGTGGGTGTACTGGCCCAGCAGGCCGTAGTCCTGGGACATGTCGTTGGGGCCGATGAGGGCCAGGTCGATGCCGTCCACCGCCATGATCTCCGCCACATGCTCCACGCCCTCCCGGGACTCGATCTGGGCCATCAGGACGGTGCCCCGGTTGGACTGCTCCATGTAGGTCCGGCCGTCCACCTTCTCAAAGTCCGTGTGGGGGCGGTTCAAGGACACGCCCCGGTGGCCCATGGGGGCGTACTTGGCCCAGTCCACCAGCTGCTGGGCCTGTTCGGCGGACTCCGTATTGGGCAGCAGCAGCCCTTCAGCGCCCATCTCCAGGAACTTCAGCACGTGCTCCCGCCGCAGCTCCGGAATCCGGACCACGCCGGGCAGGCCGATGGCTCTGGCCACCGCCAGCATATCCGCCACCTCCCGGGTGGTGAAGGACCCGTGCTCGCAGTCCACCACGAAGAAGTCGAACCCGCACCGGGCCAGGATCTTGGGCAGATCCGCACTGGCGAAGGTCGTCACCATGGTGCCCAGCAGGCGCCCGCCTTCCTCCAATTTTTCTCTGAAACAGTACCGCATAGAGATCCCCCATTCCGCCGCTGTACGCGGCATAAAGTAATCATAAAAATGTATCCTTGGCAATAAAGCGCGTCTTCCCCCCGGGAGCAAGCCTCACATCCGGGGACCGCCCACGCGGTCACGCGCCCCGCCCCTGCTCCGTTTCATCCGAACTTGGCCGGACCAGCCGCTCCGCGCGGCACAGGCCCGAGGCCATCAGCTCCTCCACCTCCGCCTCCGCAGGGATCGCCATGCCCACCGCGCCCCGCTTGGTACACACCAGGGTCCCCACGCAGTTGCAGAACCGGGCCGCCTCCTCCAGCGGCATGTCCCGCTGGACGCAACGGCACAGGGCGGCGGCAAAGCAGTCCCCCGCCCCGGTGGGGTCCACCACCGGCACGTCGATCCCCGGCGAGGCCACCACCTGGCCGCCGGCGGACAGCAGCGCCCCGTCCTTGTCCTGGGAGATGGCCACCAGCTTCGGGCCCATGCCGTGGAGAACGTCCAGGATCTCCCACACGTCCTCCCGTCCCGTGAGCTGCCTGGCCTCCGCCAGGGTGGGCTTGAGGATATCGGCCTGGGACGCCATGCGGAGCATCCGCTCCCGCGCCTCTCCGCCCCAGCGGAGCTCCCCCCGGATGTTGGGGTCGAAGGACACCAGCACGCCGTGGCGCTTGGCCATGGCCACCGCCTCGAAGCAGGCCCCGCGGATGGACTCGTTCAGCTCCAGCAGCATCCCCGGCAGATGGAGGATCTGGGCCTGGGCGACGACCTCCTCATCCAGGTCCCCGGCGGAGAACCGGCTCCCCACGGAGTTCTCCCGGTAGTACTGGTAGTTGCGCCCCTCCGGCAGGTATTCCAGGAAGGCCAGGCCGATCTGCCCCTCCTCCGACCGGACCATGTGGGAGGTGTCCACCCCCGAGCGGGCCACCGTCTCCACCGCCAGGCGGCTGAAGGGGTCCCGCCCCACCTTTCCCAACAGGCCGCACCGGGCTCCCAGGGCCGCGGCGGCGCAGGAGAAGATCCCCGCCGAGCCGCTGACCGTCTTAATCACCGTCCCCGGCTCAGACAGCCGCATGTCGCTCCTGGTGGGGACAAAGTCAAGCAGGAGCTCCCCCAGCGCCAGGATCTCCCCCGCCGGCTTCGCCGTGGGAAACAAGCTTTTCAGTCCCATCGCCTCACCCCTCATCTCACTCACATCACTTTTTATTAATAATAATAAATATTAAAATTAATATTTTAATTTATCATACCAGACGCGGGGCAACTTGTCAACCGCCTGGCGCCGGATTCCCGTCCGCCGGGGCGGCGGGCCAGGAAACCTCTCCAGAGGCCGCGCCGGTTCCTGTTGACAGATTTTTGGTGATCGCTTATACTAATTAATATATTTATAATTTAAGGAAACGGGGCAAAACCATGGCCAAAAAAGTGACCTCCAGCGATGTGGCGAAGCTGGCGGGCGTCTCCCAGCCCAGCGTCTCCCTGATCCTCAACGACAGCGGCAAGGTCTCCTTCAGCAACGAGACGAAGGAGCGGGTCTTCGCCGCCGCCCAGGCCCTGGGCTACCAGCCCAAGCACCAGCGGCGGGTGGTGCGCCGGCACAGCGACATGATCCTGGTCCTGACCCCCACTCTGTCCAACCCCTACTACTGCGAGCTGTCCCAGAGCATCGAGAGCTACGCCGCCTCCCGGGACTACCACGCGATCATCTGCAACACCTTCCGCAGGCCCAGCCTGGAGAAATACTACCTGGACGCCTTCGCCGGGGGCAAGGTGGGGGGGATCATCTACACCTTCCTGCCCAGCTTTCCCCGGGTGGTGGAACAACTGGCCAAGGAGACCCCCGTCATCCTCATCGGCGAGAAAAAGAACGACCTTACCATCTGCTCCATTGAGCTGAGCAACCACACCGCCGGGGCCCTCCTGGCGGAGCATCTCTATCTCCTGGACCACCGGGACGTCACCTTCATCTCCACCCCCACCAACCAGACCACCCTGGCCCGGGAGCAGCGGCTGGAGGGGATGCGGGAGTTCTTTGCCCGGCAGGGTCTGGACCACTGCGTCCACGTCATCGAGGCGGACTGCGACACGGAGGACGACTTTGTCTCCGGCGGAACCTCCTATGAGTACCGGGTAGCCCAGGCGCTGACCGAGCAGTTCCTCCAGAGCGGCAGCGAGTCCACCGCCCTGATCGGCGCCAACGACATGATCGCCGTCGGCATCTGCGAGACCCTGAAGCGGGCCGGCTTCCGGGTGCCGGAGGACTACTCCGTCTGCGGCTTCGACAACATCTTTATGTCCTCCCTGCTCTCCCCGCCGCTGACCACCGTGGACCACCGCCTCCACCTCCGCAGCAAATTCGCGGTGGACATGGTGGTGGACCGGGGCCAAGCGCCCGAGTCCAAGGCCACGGAGGCCGTCAACAAGATCGAGTACGCCCCCACTCTGATCGTCCGGGCCTCCACCAGCCGGCGCAAGCAGCGGCGGCAGTCCAGGGACAGCGGGACCTAAGAGGTTACTCCCTCTCCACCGCCTCCTGCCGGCTCTGCCGGCGGAACGCGGTGGGGGTCATCCCCTCGTGCTGCTTGAAAAACAGGGAGAAGCTGCTGTCGCTGGGGAAGTTCATCCGCTGGGCGATCTCCGCCGAGGTCAGGTCCGTGTACCGGAGGTAGTACTTGATCTTGGCCAGGCGCACGTCCACCGTCCGCTGCTTGAAGGTGACGCCGTAGGTCTCCTTCAGGAAGCGGTTGAGCTGGCTGGGGCTGAGGTGGAGCTGGCCGCACAGCTCCTTCAGCCGTCCCTGCTCCTCCCCGCTGTCCGCCACCCGGTCGAAGTAGTGGTCCACCAGGAATTTCCTCCGGCCGGTGTCGTCCAGCATCTGGCCGGCGCCGGACCCGCCCTGGCCGAAGGAGCGGCACAGGACCTGGAGCACCCGGCCGAACAGCGCCGCCAGCAGCCCCCCGGTCTCCAGCTCCCCCCGTCCGGGGGTATCCTCCCGCAGCATGTCCAGCAGCCGGGTCATCCTACCGTCCATGGGAAAGTGGGCGCATCCCGCCTCCCGCAGGGAGGCCAGGACCCGCTCCAGGTCCCCGGCGCCGCCGTTTCGGGCCCGGTCCCAGGGGTGGACCAGGAAGCGGATGGAGGTCCGCCGCTCCCGCTGTCCCCTGTTCAGGAGGCTGGCGTGGCGGACATGGGGCGGGAACAGAAACACCGTGTCGGCCTGGTAGCCGTAGGCGGTCCCGTTGGCAAACTGGAACCCCGCGCCGCCCTGACACAGCAGCAGCTCATAGCTGGCGTGGTAGTGCTCCTCGGTGAACCCCTGGATCTCCCGGGGCGGGCAGGCCAGGGCGTCGGCGGCGATGAAGCACTCCAGCAGGCAGCCGCCCAGCAGCACCGACGCCGTCACATGCCCCTCCCGTTTCTCCGGACTCCGTTCCATACGCTTACGCCTCCTCCCCCGGAATTTTGTCTTTCCCTTCATACCCGGCAAAACACGGCGGATTTTGATATGGTCCTTTCCCGCGCCGTCTGGTACAGTCATGGTGCTACTATAGCACACCATGTGTCCGATTTCCACCCAATCATTTGATAGGAGGTACACAACTATGACCCAGACCATGTATGGCGACGCGTCCGGCCGGGGCGCCGTTTCGGGCTACCGGGTATCCATTCCCGCCAGGCAGCACCCCTACACCGAGGAGGAGATTGCCGCCGTCGTCAACGTGATGCGGAACGTCGACGGCCAGACCCAGGGCACCTACCTGGCCAAATTCCAGGAGGACTTCGCCGCCTTTACCGGCGCCAAACACGCCTTCGCCGTGGACAACGCCACCAACGCCCTGAGCCTGGCCGCCACCCTGTGCGGCATCCGGCCCGGCGACGAGGTCATCATCCCCGCCTACACCTTCTGCGCCTCCGCCATCCCCTTCGGCAAGGCCGGCGCCAAGATCGTCTGGGGCGACATCGACCGGGACACCTGGACCATCGACCCCGAGGACATCCGCCGGAAGATCACCCCCAAGACCAAGGCCATCGTCTGCGTCCACCTGCTGGGTATGCCCTGCGACATGCCCGCCATCCTGGAGATCGCCCGGGAGCACGGGCTGAAGGTGGTGGAGGACTGCGCCCAGGCCCTGGACGCCCGGATCAACGGCCAGCACGTGGGCACCTTCGGCGACTTTGGCTGCTTCAGCTTCCACGGCGCCAAGACCATGACCACCCTGGGCGAGGGCGGCATGCTCACCGTCAAGTCCGACGAGGACGCCAAGCTGGTCCCCGGCATCCGCCACAACGGCTGCTGCGGCTTCGACTATCCCCGGGAGCGGTACTGGGTCCCCGCCATGAGCAACGTGGACATGGACATTGAGGGCTTCTGGCCCAACAACTTCTGTATCGGGGAGGCCCAGTGCGCCCTGGGCAGCGTGGAGCTGAAGTCCCTGGTGAAGTACACCGACCAGATCATCGCCCAGAACGACAAGCTGCGGGCCCTCCTGGCGGACGTGCCGGAGATCTCCTTCAACAAGATCCCCGACGGCTACCGCCATGTCCGCCACCAGTATGTCCAGCACTTTGACGGCAGCGCCTTCGGCAAGAACCGGGACGACCTGCTGGACCTGCTGACCGGGAAGTACGGCATCCGCAGCATCGTACAGTACTACCCCCTCTACCGCTATCCCCTGTTCCAGAAGCTGGGCGCCGGCGAGTTCGACTGCCCGGTGCTGGAGTCCTGGTGGGACAACTCCTTCAGCGTGCCCATGTGGTGCGGCATGGACGACGAGGTGCTGAACATCATCGCCGACTCCGTCCGCTCCGCCGTGGCGGACCTGAAGAAGTGATGGACCGGCGCTTCACCGGCGGCGTGCTGGTGCCGCTGTGCTCCCCCTGCGATGAGGGGGACCGCTTCCTCCCGGACCGCTTCCGGGAGGGGCTCTCCCTCTGCCTGGACGCCCCCGTCGACGGCTTCTACGTCTGCGGCGGCACCGGCGAGGGGACCAAGATGCGCCCCGAGGACCGGAAGGCCGCCTGCGAGCTGGCGGTGGCGCTCTCCGGCGACAAGAAAGTGCTGGTCCAGGTGGGCGCCGCCGACCGGGATACCGCCCTGGAGCTGGCCCGCCACGCCGGGGCCGCCGGGGCGGACGGGGTCTCCACGGTGCCTCTGCCGGGGCTGACCTGGTCGGAGCAGCTCGCCTACTACGCCGCCCTGCCGGAGGTCTCCGGGCTGGAGACGGTCCTCTACTACACCCCGGACTGCGATGCCGGCCTGGAGCAGATGGAGCAGGCCCTGGCCCTCCCCGGGATCACCGGGGTGAAATCCTCCACCAACGATTTCTTCTTCACCATGCGGCTCATCGACAGCAAGCCCGAGGGCGTGATCCTCTTCAACGGCAAGGACGAGTACCTGGCCCCCGCCGTGCTCCAGGGGGCGGAGGGCGGCATCGGCATGTGGGCCAGCGCCTTCCCGGAGGCCTACGCCGCCATCTACCGCCACGCCGCCGCCGGGGAGCTGGCCGAGGCCTTCCGCCTCCAGGTCACCCTCAACAAGCTGTGCTGCGTCGTCTTCCGCTTCGGCCTTCTCCCGGCCTTCTCCGTGATCCTGGAGTACCTGGGCCGGTGGTCCCGGGTGTTCCGCGGCGGCGCCGGGGACTTTGACGAGGATTTCCGCCGGGCCTTTCTGGCCCAGGCCCAGCCCCTGATCGACCAGCTTTCCCACCCCCAGAAAGGAGCGGCCCTATGAATCCCATTCCCAATACCGACCTGTCCGTCTCTCCCATCACCCTGGGCACCATGACCTACGGCAACCCCGTGGCCTTTGACGACGCGGTGGACCTGACCCGCTACGCCCTGGCCCAGGGGATCAACATGATCGACACCGCCAACATGTACGAGGGCTACGACCGGGTCCCCGGCAGCGCCGGCGGCGTGGCGGAGCGGATCATCGGCCGGGCCATCCAGGGCCTGGACCGGCGCGGCGTGCTGATTGCCACCAAGCTGGGGATGAAGGTGGGGGACAGCCCGGAGGACGCCGGCACCTCCGCCTCCGCCGTCCACACCCAGCTCTCCCGAAGCCTGGAGCGGCTGGGCACCGACTATGTGGACCTCTACTACCTCCACTGCCCCGATCCCTCCGTTTCCCTGGAGGAGACCCTCCGGGCCATTGACGAGGAGCTGCGCCGGGGCCGTATCCGGTACTACGGCGTCAGCAACTACTCCGCCGGGCAGCTGGCGGCTCTGCTGGCGGCGGCGGATCAGAACGGCCTGCCCCGCCCCGTGGCCTGCCAGCCGCCGCTGAGCCTGCTGAAACAGGAGGCTCTGGAGGAGCTGCTGCCCCTGTGCCGGAGGGAGAACATCGCCGTCATCCCCTACCAGATCTACCAGGGCGGGCTCCTCACCGGGAAGTACCGCCGGGGAGAGGCCATGCCCGCCGGCTCCCGGGGGGCGGAGATGCCCGGCTGGCTCATGGCCCGGGACGACGCCCTCTACGACAAGCTGGAGGAGATCCAACGGCAGGCAGACGCACGGGGCATGTCCATGTCCCACTACGCCCTGCGCTGGGCGCTGGAGCAGCCCGCCGTGGTCTCCGCCATCGTGGGCGTGAAGCGCCGGGAGCAGATCGACAGCGCCCTGGCCGCCCTGGCCTGATCGTTACCTATCTCTAAGCCGCGGAAAGGAGCCCGCCCCATGGACCGACAACGCACCAACCCCTTCGTGGAATTTCTGGAGCTGCTGGCCGACCTGGCGATCCTGAATGTTTTGTTCCTGCTGTGCTGCCTCCCGGTGGTGACGGCGGGGGCGTCCCTGGCCGGACTGAACTACGCCGCGGAGAAGCTGCGGCGGCAGGAGGGCCGCCCGGCGGCCAACTTCTTCCGGGGGTTCCGGGTGAACTTCCGGCAGGCCACCATCTTCTGGATCATCTTTCTGTGTCTGATTGTGTTTCTGTTCCTGGATCTCTACTTTCTGATTCAGAACGGAGAGAGCGGCCTGTATCTGCTCCTGCTGGGGCTGGTCCTTCTGTGGCTGATCTTCACCTTTGTCTATTTTTACCCCCTTCTGGTCCGGTTCGACAACAAGCTCCTGCGGCACGTCCGAAACGCCTTCCTCCTGAGCCTGACCCACCTGGGCCGCACCATCTGCCTGACGGCCCTGGCCCTGGCCCCCCTGCTCATCTGGATGGTGTCCGGCCAGCTTCTGCTCTACACCTCGGTGTTCTGGCTGCTGGTGGGGTTCTCCGCGGCGGCCTACTGCTCGGCCCTGCTCCTGCGGAAGGTCTTTGCCGCCCAGATGCCCGAGGAACGGGGGGACTGACCCCTTTCACAGCCGCGCCGGCGGGGGCGCGCCATATTCCCCTACACATCAGGAGGTACTCCACATGCCCAAACCTACTCTTGTCATCATGGCCGCCGGGATGGGAAGCCGCTTCGGCGGTCTGAAGCAAATGACGCCGGTGGACGACGGCGGACACTTCATCATGGACTACTCCATCTATGACGCCATCCGCGCCGGCTTCGGAAAGATCGTCTGCGTCATCAAGGAGGAGATGTCCCGGGATTTTGAGGATCGCTTCGGGAGCCATATCCGCCCCCACGTGCCCCTGGCCTGCGCGTACCAGTCCCTGGACCAGCTCCCGGAGGGCTTCTCCGTCCCCGCCGGGCGGACCAAGCCCTGGGGCACGGGGCAGGCCGTCCTGTGCGCCGCCGGGGAGATCGACGGCCCCTTCGCCGTCATCAACGCCGACGACTACTACGGCCGGGAGGCCATGGAGGCCATCGGCGCCTTCCTCAGCCAGCCCCGGCCGGGGACGGAACACGCCATGGTGGGCTACCCCCTCTCCAGCACGCTGACGGAGAGCGGGTATGTCTCCCGGGGCGTCTGCCAGGTGGACGGCGACGGCCACCTGGTGGGGATCACGGAGCGCACCCACATCGAGTCCCGGGCCGACGGTCCGGCGTACACCGAGGACGGCGAGACCTACGTACATCTGCCGCCGGACACCGTGGTGTCCATGAACCTGTGGGGGTTCCAGCGGGACATTCTGGATCTGTTCCGGGACCAGTTCACGGTGTTTCTGCGGGGGGACCACGACCCGCTGAAGGGGGAGTTCTTCCTCCCCACCGTCCCCAGCCGCCTCATCGCCGAGGGCCGGGGGACGGTCAGCGTCCTCCCCGCCAAGAGCCGCTGGTACGGCGTGACCTACCAGGAGGACCTGCCCGCCGTCAAGGCGGCCTTCGCCGCCATGGTCCGGGAGGGGAAATATCCCGGGAAGCTCTGGGCATAAGCCCGGTATCATAATGGACAGGAGGAAAGGAGCCGCTATGAAGATCGTTGTTTTGGATGGCTACACGGAAAATCCCGGGGACCTGAGCTGGGAGGAGCTGGGCAAGCTGGGGGAGCTGACGGTCTACGACCGCACCAGCCTCACCGACGAGGCGGAGGCCATCGCCAGGATCGGCGACGCGGAGATCGTCTTCACCAACAAGACCCCCATCACCAGGAAGGTCCTGGACGCCTGCCCGGGCATCCGGTTCATCTCCCTGCTGGCCACGGGCTACAACTGCGTGGACTACGCCTACGCCCGGGAGAAGGGCATCCCCGTCACCAACGTCCCCACCTACGGCACCGCCTCCGTCGGGCAGTTCGCCATCGCCCTGCTGCTGGAAATCTGCCACCATATCGGCCACCACGACGCCTCCGTCCACGCCGGGAATTGGGAGCGCTGCGCCGACTGGTGCTACTGGGACTACCCCCTCATCGAGCTGGACGGCAAGACCATGGGCATCATCGGCTTCGGCCGCATCGGCCAGACCACCGGCCGGATCGCCAGGGCCATGGGCATGGAGGTCCTGGCCTACGACAGCCATCCCAGCGACGCCGGCCGGGCCATCGCCGAGTACGTGGACCTGGACGCCCTCCTGGCCCGGTCCGACGTGGTGGCCCTCCACTGCCCCCTGTTCCCGGAGACGGAGGGGATCATCAACCGGGAGACCATCGCCAAGATGAAGGACGGGGCCATCCTCCTCAACAACAGCCGGGGCCCCCTGGTGGTGGAGCAGGATCTGGCCGACGCGCTGAACGCCGGCAAGCTCGCCGCGGCGGGCCTGGACGTGGTCTCCACCGAGCCCATCCGGGGGGACAACCCTCTGCTGAAGGCGAAGAACTGCATCATCACCCCCCACATCTCCTGGGCCCCCAAGGAGAGCCGCCAGCGGATCATGGACTGCGCCGTGAGCAACGTCAAGGCCTTCCTGGCGGGCAGCCCCGTCAACGTCGTGAATTAAATGAAGAATGTAAAGGGTCCGGGAAGCGGAGAAAGCTTCCCGGACCTTTCTGTTGTCAAAAGGTACCTTGTTATTCCCACTTGCCCTCACCGCCCCGGCCCGGTGAGCCGCCGCAGGGCGTCCCCGATGTCCCCGGCGACGCAGACCGCGCGGTCCCGGATCTCCCGGGGCACATAGGCCTCCTGCTGGTTGACGCAGGCGTAGACGGCCCGGGGATTCTCCCTCGTCATCCGCCAGAAGGGATACTTGATGATGCCGGGGGTGTTCATGCCCACCCCCAGCTCCAGATACAGCACGGCCAGGCCCGCGTGGCGGCGCAAAAACGCCTGATACCGCTCCGCCGCGGCGTACCACCCGCCGTCCTGGACGAAGGTGTCGTCAGCCCGCAGGTTCATGGTCATGGGTCGGCCGCACCGTGGGCAGCGGGGGACCAGCTCCGTGGGGACTCTCATGTCCCGCTGCTGCTCCGCCATCCGCCGGACGGCCTCCTCGTTGTCGTAGGTCGCCTGGTGGCAGGGCTGGGAGCACTGCCAGAGGCCGTAGTCCCCCTGGGTATAGAACAGCCGCTTCTTGTCAAAGCCCGCCAGCTGGAACTGGTGGTCCACATTGGTGGTGAGGACAAAGTAGTCCCTCTCCCCCACCAGCGCCAGCAGGTCGTCATACACCGGCCTGGGCGCCCTCTCATAGCGGTTGTGGAGGATCTGGCGGCTCCACCAGGCCCAGTACTCCTCCAGGCTGTCAAAGGGGTAGAAGCCCCCGGAGTACATGTCCCGGATGCCGTATTTGGTCTGAAAATCGCTGAAATACCTCTCAAACCGCTCCCCGTCGTAGGTCAGCCCCGCCGAGGCGGACAGCCCGGCCCCCGCACCGATGATCACGGCGTCGGCGGCCTCCAGCGCCTGTCCCAGCGCCTCGATCTGGTCTTTTCCGCCCACGGCGGACGGCGGCATCCTGCTCCCTGAAAACATCAAGATCCCCCATTTCTCCACCGCGCGGCGGCTGCCGCGCGGTAAACCGAAAACGCTTACTCGCCTTACAAGTTTTATGATAAGTCGAGACAGACCGCCTGTAAAGTACGCACAAATTCGTGCCGTAGTTACCAAAAGGATACTATGCCCCCTGGGCCGTCTTCCTTTCCGCGGCGGGATCTCTATGGCCAA
>DVGP01000134.1 GCA_018712665.1 Candidatus Pelethomonas intestinigallinarum
GGTATGAACATTTCGATCGGAACCATTGCGCGCACCGCCTGCCTGGCCCTGGCCCTGACCAACCAGCTGCTGTCGGCGGCGGGCCGGCCGGTGCTGCCCATCGCCAAAGTCCCGCTCGTCCTCCGCGGCGGTGGCCGCGCCGAAGCGGATGGAGTCGCCGTAGTCGTACAGGGCGGAGCCGGGCATGATGGTGTCCAGGTCGATGACGCACAATGCCTCGTGGGTGTCGTAGTCCAGCATGACGTTGTTCAGCTTGGTGTCGTTGTGGGTGACCCGGAGGGGGAGCGCGCCCTCCGCCAGACCCTTAACGATGCTGTCCGCGCCCGCCTCCCGGTCCAGATAGGCCCGGATCTCTGCCTGGCAGTCCTTGGCCCGGCCCAGGGGGTCCTCCGCCAGGGCCTGGTGGAGCTTCCGGTACCGGTCGGGGGTGTTGTGGAAATTGGGGATGGGCTCGTGGAGGGTGGCCGCAGGGAAGTCGGCCAGCTGGCGCTGGAAGGCGCCGAAGGCCACCCCGCTCTGGTAGAAGTCCTCCGGGCGGGTGGGGGCCTGGAGGCAGACGCTGTTGGAGATGAAGGGGAAGGCGCGCCAGTAGCCGCCCTGGTCGTCTACGAAGCAGGGCCCGCCGTCCCGGGTGGGAACCAGCCGCAGGCAGCGGCGGGGGTCGGCGGTCCGGCGGCCGAGAAACGCCGTCACCGCCGCGATGTTCTCCATCAGCTCCCAGGGCTTGGGGAACACCGTGCCGTTCACCCGCTGCACGATGTACATCAGCCCGCTGTCGCAGGCCACGGCGTAGGTGTCGTTGATGTGGCCGCTGCCGTAGCGCCCGGCGTAGAGAGGGGCGCCGCGGAGAGCAAAGGCGGCCAGGGCTTGATTGAGCGGTTCCATGATCGGTCCTCCCTATAAGAATATGGTGGCTGCCCCGGGGGACATTTCACAAGCTCACGGAATGATCCCACGATAGGTTTCTTTTACTTTACCACCGGGGCGGCCGGACCGCAAGGGGGGAGGACGGGAAGGTGCCCTTTTTGCAAGATCTGTTGAGAAATTTGTAAGTCCCCGTCGCCGGTGGACAGAGGAGGCGGAGCATATCCATGCTGAAAAACTTGAACCCCATCACGGCCGCCCGGTTCGGCCGGCTGCTGGATGAGCGGGAGGGCCTTCCCGAGGGGGAGGAGCGTCCGGTGGAGGCCGGGGAGAGGCTGGAGCTTCTCCGCTGCCCGGGAGAGGTCCGGCTGGGCCCAGGGCGGGGGATGGCGGCCCTCTGCCTCTGCCGGGAAGGACAGGCCGGGGACATGTTCTATCTGGACAAGCCTGTCGCGCTGAAGCCGGGGACGGAATTCGCCCTGCTTCCCCTGGAGGAGGGCAGCGCCGTGCGCCTGGCGGCGGACCGGCCCCTGGAGAGGGCGAGCTCTCTGCCCACGGCGGAGCCTGGCCTGATCCGGCCCACCATTCGGGTGGAGAGGATCCTCACCCTCTTCTATCAGGAGAAGGAGCCGGGGTTCTTCTTCCCGGGGGAGCGGCACCGGCCCTATGAGCTGATCTATGTGGACCACGGGCGGCTCCACAACGTGGTCGGCGGGCGGGACTACGCGCTGGGGCAGAACCAGGCGCTGATCGTGCCGCCGGACCAGTGGCACATGCAGTACGGCGAGGAGGGGGAGCGGGTGGGCTTTATCACCGCCTCCTTCACCTGCGCCGGGCCGCTGCCGGAGGAGATCCTGCTGCGGGTGCTGGACCGGGACCAGACGGCGCGGGAGCTGGCCCGGGCGCTGGCGGCGGAGGAGGAGAGGGAACAGCCCTACCGGGGCGATCTGCTGGTGGCGGTTCTCCAGGCTATGCTGGCCCTGTGGGCCCGGCGGGCGGCGGGCGGCGGGGGGGAGGCTGTCGCGGCTCCCGCCACACGGCGCGGCGAGTGCCGGATTTTGGACCAGGCCATCCAATATGTGGCGGAGAGCACCCGCGACAGGCTGACGGTCCAATCCCTGGCCCGCCGCTGCAACGTGAGCACCGCCTACCTCTCCGCCCTGTTCCGGCGCCACCTGGGGATCTCCCCCGGCGCCTACATTATGCGGACAAAGCTGGAGGAGAGCCGCGGCCTGATCTGCTCGGGGGCCGGGACCATATCCCAGATCGCCCAGACCCTGCGGTTCTCCAGCGTCCAGCACTTTTCCGCGGCCTTCCGCCGCCGCTACGGAATCCCGCCCTCGGTCTACGCCCGGGGCGTCCGGGAGTAGAGACGGTAAACTCGCAGCAGGACCCGGATACGCGGTTTGCCAAAGGAGAGCTGTTGGCTCTGCCGAAATCGGGGGTGAGCGAAGCCCTCTGGGCTGCGGCCATATTCCCGGCCGTGCCGGCAGGCAAAAAGCGAGACGAAGTCGTGTTAGACTTCGTCTCGCTTTGCGTTCTCCGCCTTACAGCAGCATGGCCAGGGTCCCCGCTGTCACCAGGACCAGCCCCCAGCCTGAGCGTGCGGTGAGCCTCTCATGAAATACCAGGTAGGAGAAGGCCACGGTGACCAGTATGCTCAGCTTGTCGATGGGCACCACCACGCTGGCCGGCCCGTCCTGAAGAGCCCGGTAGTAGCACAGCCAGGAGGCCCCCGTAGCCAGGCCGGACAGGCAGATGAAGCCCAGCTCCCTCCGAGGCACTTGCTTGACCAGACTGGCCTTGCCGGTCACCAGCACCATGAGCCAGGCCATCACCAGCACTACCCCGGTGCGCACCGCGGTGCCCAGGTTGGACTCCACCCCCTGGATGCCCACCTTGCCCAGAATGGCGGTGAGGCTGGCAAAGATGGCGGAGCCGAAAGCATAGAGCATCCAGCCGCGCTTCTGCGGGGCGGCCCGCTCCGCTGCGGGCTTGGGCTCGATCATCAGGAAGGTCCCCACGCCGATGAGCGCCACCCCGATCCCCTGGAACAGGCCGATGGGCTCTCCCAGCAGGAGAAAGGCCAGCAGGATGGTGAGCACGGTGCTGGATTTGTCAATGGGCACCACCTTGTTGATGTCCCCGATCTGGAGGGCCCGGAAGTAGCACAGCCAGGAAGCCCCGGTGGCCAGACCCGACAGGATCAGAAAGAGCAGAGTGGTCCCGCCCAGGCTTCCCAGCTGGTCCTGAGAGCCTGCCACCAGAACCATGATCCAGGCGAAGACCAGGACCACGATGGTGCGGATGGCGGTAGCCACCGTGGAGTCTGTTTTCCGAATGCCGCATTTGGCAAGAATGGCGGTGGCCCCGGCGAACAGGGCGGAGCCCGCCGCAAAGAAGATCCACATATCTGTCACCTCAGTTCTATGATATCCGAGACGGGCCGTCTGAGAGGCGCGGGGGCATTTTCGGCAGGCCGCCCTGTTGGCGGCCTGCCGATCCATCATATTTACCCATTCCGCTCCGGCAGGGCGCAGGCCAGGACGCGGAGGAAGGCCCGGTCCAGACGCTCCGTCCAGTAGGACACAGGGTGCCTCTCCAGGTGGACCCACTGGAACTGGGTGATCAGGTAGAGGCCCATGACCAGCTCGGTGATGTCGTCCGCGTCCATGTCGCGGCGGAGCTCCCCGGCATCCTGGGCCTGACAGACCAGCCCGCGGAGGATTCGGACCATCTCCAGCCGGGTGGCAAACATGCCGCTGTCCTCGCAGGAATTGAGATAGGAGATTTTCCGGCTCAAGGAGATATAGCACATGGAGTCCAGCACGAAGGCCTCCAGCACGCGCCGCAGGCGCTCCAGCGCGCTGGGCTCCTCGGCCAGCTCCCCCTCGATCATCTCGCGGATCTGCTCCAGCTCCGCCTCCGCGATCCCCATGAGAAGGCTGTCCTTGCCGGGAAAATAGTTGTAAAGAGTGGCCTTGGAGACCTCGGAGCGTTCCGCTACGTCGTCCATGGTGGTCTCCTCGTACCCTTTGGCGCTGAAGAGCTGGCGGGAGGCCCGGAGGATGCGCTGGCGGCACCGGATCTTATTGCGTTCTCTTCTACCCTGCTTCTCCATACTCACGCCTCCTGAGCCGGGGCCATCAGCAGCTCCAGATATGACCGGCGCTCCAGAGCCCGGCGTGACACCCCCAGGTCCTCCAGCAGTGCCAGCAGGCCGTCCACGGCGGCGTCCCTGTCCCCACTGTCCAGCAGGAGGCGCTCCAGCTCCAGGTAGCTCCCCAGCCCCTCCACCTGGTCCAGGCAGGCGGTCACGCCGTCCCGGAGGAAGGTCCGCCGCTCCTTGTCAACGGTGAACACAGGCTGAAAGCCCAGAGCGCCCAGAATGGCGCGGAGGGTATCCGGATCCCCGGCGGTCGTTTCGTACTCCCGGCGGGTGTTGGAGCGGGGGTCCTCCTTGGGCCCCTTGTAGGTTAGGAGGACATTTTCCTCTCCGCCGGAGGAGACCCGGCGCAGGCGAAGGGCCTCATCAGTCCTCCGGAAGTCCCGGTCCCCGCCGTTAAAGTAGAGGTCCGTCTCCCGGACGGTCTCCCCGGGGACAAAGCCGAGCGCCGCCAGGCGATCCGGCAGAATGCCGGCCAGAGCCTCTGTCAGAGCAGCTTTCAATTCCACTTCCGTCATGGTGTTCCCACTTTCCCCCTCACGGCAGGGTGAGGGCGTGTTTTTTATATTATATCGGTGAACCGAGTAAAAGTAAAGCGGTGGCCGGCATGGATTTCCTGGAAAAAGTCAGCTTATGAAACGTCATGCGCCCTGGCGCATAACGTTTTCGCGCATATGGGACGTCCCGGCCCATGCGCTTTTAATGTCACGGCCGTGCCGCTGAAAGCGGCACATGGCCAAGTTTGCTATGCTTTTTCATAGCGAATATGCACAAAATGTGCCGAGAAATTTCTGTGCGCGGATGTCAAAAATATAGAATTTTGTATTGACTATAAATTTAGAATAAAGTACAACATTCTTGCGGGCCATCGCCCGCGGAAAAACTTCACGCATACAGGAGGGAGTGGAGCGGATGTCGGTGAAGGTGATTGCCTACGATGTTGGGACAACAGGGCTGAAGACCTGCCTGTTCAGCATCTCCGCGGAGGAGAGTGTGCGGTATCTGGCGGGGGAGGTGGAGCACTATGAGCTCCATGTGTTGGAAAACGGCGGCGTGGAGCAGGAGGCCTCCGACTGGTGGGAGGGCATGTCCAGGAGCACCAAGCGGCTTTTGGCCAAAACCGGGGTCCCACCGGAGGAGATCCGGGGCATCACCTTCTGCTCTCAGTTTCAAACGGTGGTGCTGGTGGACAAGAGCGGCCGGCCTCTGCGCCGGGCCATGAGCTGCATGGACGCCAGGGCCGACGCCCAGTTCAAGCGGTACATGGGTACGGGCATCAAGGTGGAGGGCCTGGACATCATCAAGGTGCTCAAGTACCTGAAAATCACCGGCGCGGTGTCCGGCAGCGCCAAGGACCCGGCCTGGAAGTACCTGTGGGTCCGGGACAATGAGCCGGAGATCTTTCAGAAGGTCTACAAGTGGCTGGACGCCAAGGAGTACCTGATCTGCCGGGCCACCGGAGTGATGAAGGCCAGCCGGGACGACGCCAACGGCACCTTCCTCTACGATGTGAAGAAGGGAACGTGGAGTCCGACCCTGTGCAGGATGCTGGACATCAACATGGAGCACCTGCCGGAGCTGTGCGACTCCGCCGACCAGGTGGGCAAGCTGCTGCCGGGGCCCGCGGAGGAGCTGGGCCTGGCGGCAGGGACGGCGGTGTTCTCCGGCGGCAGCGACGTGAGCCTGTGCTCCGTGGGGGCCGGCTGCGTGGATATCGGGGATGTGCTGGTCTACTCCGGCACCTCCGGCTGGGTAGCCACCACGGTGGATAAGCTCCACCTGGACCTGGGAAACCTGATCGGGGCCCTGGTGGGGGCGGACCCCACCAGCTACAACTACATCGCCGAGGTGGAGACCAGCGGCAAGTGCATGGAGTGGGTGAAGGACCGGATCGACCGGATGGAGATGGACTACGACGACATGATTGAGTACATCAAGGACACCCCCGCCGGGGCCAACGGCGTGGTGTTCTCCCCCTGGATGCACGGCAACCGCTGTCCCTTCGACGACGCCAACTCCCGGGGCGTGTTCTTCAACCTGGATATCAGCACCCGGGGCAGCGATCTGATGAAGGCGGTCATCGAGGGGGTGTGCCTCCATATGCGGTGGCTGCTGGAGTGCACGGAGAAGTCCTTCAAGACCCGTCCCGTGATCCGCTTCGCCGGGGGCAGCGCCATCTCCCCCTACATCTGCCAGGTCATGGCGGACGTGCTGGGCCGGGAGGTGGAGACCATTGAGAACACCCGGCAGGTGGGGGCCATGGGAGCCGCGGCCCTGCTGGCGGTGAGCTTCGGGATGCTCCCGAACATCCGGGAGATCAAGCAGATCATTCAGGTGAGCCATGTCTACAAGCCCCGGCCGGAGAACACGGCGGTCTACGACAAGCTTCTGCCGGTGTTCATTGACCTGTATCGGAACAACAAGAAATCCTTCGCCGCCCTCAACGGCTGACGGCGGCATTTTGAAACAGGAGGCGGAACAGATATGTTGATGAAAGAGCACTACGGGATCTCCCAGTGGCCGGACGAGAAGGAGATCTATGAGAAGATGGACCGGCTGGTGCGGGAGCCCCTTCATCCCATCAAGCCGGAGGCCATGAAGCGGTACCTGCGCTACTTCGATGAGAAGTGCCAGGGCTCCTACGCCATGATCGAGGAGGCCAAGAAGGTCATCCCCGGCGGCGTGCAGCACAACCTAGCCTTCAACTACCCCTTCCCCCTGGTGATCACCAAGGCGGAGGGGGCCTACCTCTACGACATCGACGGCAACCGCTATGTGGACTATCTCCAGGCCGGCGGCCCCACCCTGCTGGGCAGCAACTACGAGCCGGTGAACCGGAAGGTGTGGGAAGTCGTGAGGGAGTCCGGCCCGGTGACGGGCCTGTTCCACCCCTATGAGATGAAGCTGGCGGAGAAGATCCGCGAGTGTATGCCCTGGGTGGAGATGTACCGGTGCCTGGCCAGCGGCACGGAGGCGGACATGGTGGCCATCCGCATCGCCCGGACCTTCACCGGAAAACAGCGCATCGTCAAGGTGGGCGGCGCCTACCACGGCTGGAGCGACCAGCTGGTCTACTCCCTCCACATCCCCTATACCAAGACCTTCGAGGCCCACGGCATCCCCAAGGACGTCAGCGCCAACACCGGGGAGTTCTTCCCCGGGGATGTGGAGAGCCTGCGGCGGGTGCTGGAGGAGAACGAGAAGCACGGCGGCACCGCCGCGGTACTCATCGAGCCCTTCGGCCCGGAGAGCGGCACCCGCCCGGTGGCCCTGGACTTCGCCG
The DNA here is from genome assembly GCA_018712665.1 of Candidatus Pelethomonas intestinigallinarum. Classification (GTDB taxonomy): domain Bacteria; phylum Bacillota; class Clostridia; order Oscillospirales; family Oscillospiraceae; genus Pelethomonas; species Pelethomonas intestinigallinarum. The sequence continues at coordinate 7,314 of DVGP01000134.1, forward strand.
CCAAGGTGAGGGCCCTGTGCGATGAGTTCAACGCCCTGCTGATCTTCGACGAGGTGGTCACCGCCTTCCGGGTGGGCCCCGGCGGCGCCCAGGGCTTCTACGGCGTGCGGCCCGATCTGACGGTGTTCGGCAAAATCGTGGCCGGCGGCTACCCCATGGCCGGCGGCGTGGGCGGCAGCGCGGAGATCATGTCCTGCGTGGCCGCCGGCGTCAAGGCGGGGAAGAAGAAGGCCTACGTGGGCGGCACCCTCACCGCCAACCCCCTGAGCTGCGCGGCGGGCTACTTCGCCATCGACGAGATCGTCCGGCAGGACGCGGCGGTGAAGGCCGGGGAGAACGGCGACAAGCTCCGCGCCGGCATCCAGAAGCTCATTGACAAGTATGACCTGCCCTTCGTCACCTGGAACACCGGCTCCATCGTCCATTTCGAGGTCTCCGGCGTCATGTACCTGGACGCCTCCGATCCGGAGATCTTCACCAAGATCCCCCAGCGGCAGAAGTATATCGAGGAGTTCGGCGCGGCCCTGACCGCCAACGGCGTCATCACCCTGGCCGGCAGCCGCATCTACACCAGCATGGCGGACAACGACGAGACCATCGCCCAGACCCTGGCCGCCTTTGAAGAAGTATTTTCCAACGTTGAGAAGTGATAAAGGAGGACTGACCCATGATCCGCAAGCTGGATGAAGAAAACCTGACCTACGCCTTTCCGGAAGTAGCCTTTGATAACGACTATGTCATCGCCACCTACCAGGCCAAGGTCAAGACCAGCAACATTGAGAAGCTGGCCATGGCCATTGCCGACGAGCAGACCACCGGCACCTGGATCAAGGTGGGCGCCGACTCCATGGAGAAGACCCGCCGCTTCGGCTCGAAGCTGGTGGCCCTCTACGAGGTGCCGGACGCGGGCTGCGACTACCAGTCCGACGAGCCCCCCATGTATATCATCCAGGTGGCCTACCCCATGGAGAACTTCTCCCACAGTATGTCCTCCCTGATGACCATTCTCTTCGGCAACATCTCCGCCTCCGGCATGATCCGCCTCATCGACGTGGCCTTCCCCAAGAAGATGATCGCCCAGTTTCAGGGGCCGAAGTTCGGCCTCCACGGTCTGCGGGAGCTGCTGGGAGTGCCCGACCGGCCTCTGCTCAACGCCATGATCAAGCCCAACATTGGCTGGACCCCCGACGAGGGCGCGGACCTGTTCTACCATGCCTGCAAGGGCGGCGTGGATGTGATCAAGGACGACGAGCTGATGCTGGCCGACGGTCCCTTCTGCCCCCTGAAGGAGCGTGTCACCAAGTTCATGGCCG
>DVGP01000135.1 GCA_018712665.1 Candidatus Pelethomonas intestinigallinarum
ATGTCATCATTGTGCTGGACCACGGCCGGATCATCGAGCGGGGCACCCACGAGGAGCTTATCGCCCAGAAGGGCCAGTACTACCAGCTCTACACCGGCGCTTTCGAGCTGGAGTAAGACAACAGCGGAACACGATGAAAATGGCCGGGACGCTTTCGCGTCCCGGCCATCAACTTTTTCCTTTCCAGTTCCTATGCAGACAAAAGCAAAAACAGCGGCCCTCTTACAAAAACCGCCCGCCGATCCAGGCCCCCGCCAGCATAGCCAGCTCACAGACCTGCAAAAAGAACCCGGAGGTGTCTCCGGTGACCCCGCCGAACTCCCCCATGGCCATCCGCCGGTAGTACAGGACGCTGGCCAGGGCGCAGGCCAGCACCGCGCCGCCCACCACGGGGGAGAGAAACAGGAGCAGGGCCCCATCCGCCAGGAGCACGAGCGCCAGCGCCGCCACGGCCCGCTTCCGCTCCACCCCCGCCGTGAAGGCGCACAGCATTCCCGCCCGGCGGGCGTTGGGCATGGTCACGGCGCACAGGCCGGAGAGGCACCGGGACAGGACGAAGGCCGGGGCGAAGGCGTAGATCCACCCGGCGGCATATCCCTCATAGTACAGCGCAAAGGACAACAGCAGATAGACGCCGCAGTAGAGCACCGCGAAGGCCCCGCAGGCGGAGTCCTTCAGGATCTCCAGCTTCCGCTCCCGGCTCTGGTGGGAGGCCAGGGCGTCTACCGTGTCCATAAAGCCGTCCATGTGGATGCCGCCGGTGATGAGCAGAGGCAGGCAGGCCGCCGCCGCCGCGAAGAGCACGCCGCTGCCCTCCATCCACCGGCAGAGCCAATACCAGAGGGCCAGCCCCCCGCCGCAGAAGATCCCCACTACGGGAAAGCAGCAGATGGCGTACCGGGTGTTCCGCTCCGTCCAGGGGAACTGGGGTACGGGGATAATGCTGTAGGTGGAGACAGCTACCCCGATAGATTCAAGCAAAAGCATGGTGCCCTCCTTTGGCCCAGACCGGCCGGCCGCTCCGCATCTCCGCCACGCCGCCAAAAGCCTCGGCCAATTTTCCGTTTACTTCGTTCAAGGCCCGGATGTACCCGGCGGTCTCACCGTCATACCCCTCCTCGGAGAGGCCGGAGATGGTGACGGCGATCAGCGTCCCGCACCGGCGGGACAGGGCCAGGATGTCCTCCAGGACCTGACTGGGGCCTATATCCTTCTCAAACATGTTGTTGGCCAGCAGGTTGGACACGTCCTCCAGCAGCACCACACTGTCCGCCGGCAGCTCCAACCTCCCCAGAAAATAGGGCTCCTCCACAGTGACGAATCCCAGGCCCGCCCGCTGGCGGCGGTGCTTCTCAATCCGCCGCCGGTTCTCCTCGGTTTGACACCGCATGGTGGCGATGTAGTACCGGGGCCCGTAGGTCTCCCGCACCAAAGATTCCGCGAAGGCGCTCTTCCCGCTGCTGTTGGGTCCTGCAATTAGTATCGTTCTTCCCATGTTCATACCTCGGCCTGGACAGCGTCTCGGCAGCGGACCCTCCGCCCGCTCCCACAGCTTTCCATCATAATACGGCCCGTTTCGTTTGTCAACGCTGCTTCATCCGTCCCAGAGTTCCACACAGCTTGAAAAAGCGGCGCTGTCCGCAGACAGCGCCGCTTGAACATAGATGTCAGCCCTCGTAGCCCTCCGGGTGGGTGCTGTGCCAGGTCCAGGCGTCGGAGATGATGGTCTCCAGGTCCCGCTCCGGCTTCCAGCCCAGGACCTCCAGGGCCTTCTTATTGGAGGCGATGAGCACCGAGGGGTCCCCGGCCCGGCGGGGCTCCACCACCGCGGGGATGGCCTTGCCGGTGACCCGGCGGGCAGTCTCGATGATCTCTTTGACGGAGTAGCCCGTGCCGTTGCCCAGGTTGAAGGGGCCGCTCTCCCCGCCCCGGGCCAGGTGCTCCAGAGCCAGCAGGTGGGCGCTGACCAGGTCGCGGACGTGGATATAGTCCCGGATGCAGGTGCCGTCGGGGGTGGGGTAGTCGTCGCCGAAGATGCCCACGTGGTCCCGCTTGCCCAGGGCCGCCTGGAGCACGATGGGGATCAGATGGCTCTCCGGGTGGTGGTCCTCCCCGATGCCCACCTCCGTGTTGGCCCCGGCGGCGTTGAAGTACCGCAGGGCGGCGTAGTTGATGCCGTAGGCCTGGTGGCACCACTTCAGCATCCCCTCGATGGCCAGCTTGCTGCCGCCGTAGGGGTTGGTGGGCTCGGTGCGGTCCGTCTCCTCGATGGGCTGTTTCTCCGGCTCGCCGTAGGTGGCGGCGGTGGAGGAGAAGACGATCTTGTCCACCTTGTGCTTCACCATGGTCTCCAGCATGGACTGGGACCCGGCCACGTTGTTGCCGTAGTACTTCAGGGGGTTGGTCACGCTCTCCCCCACCAGGGAGAAGGCGGCGAAGTTGATGACCCCGTCGATCTGGTGGTCTGTGAACACCTTGTCCAGGAACGCCCGGTCACGGACGTCGCCCACGCACAGCTCCGCCCCCTTCACCGCCTCGCGGTGGCCGGTGCACAGGTTGTCCACCACCACCACGTCGTACCCCTTCTCCACCAGCAGCGCCACCATGTGGCTGCCAATGTAGCCGGCCCCGCCGGCCACCAGGATCGTTTTCATCGCAGGTACCTCCGTTTTTTATTTTGGTATACATCCTTTTCTTGTAAGAAAAGGATCAAAAGAACTTTTGCGCGAAACTTTGTTTCGCGTAGGGGTCAACCCGGGAACAAATAGGAAATAACGAAGAGCATAATCAGGCTGATGGAGGCGCCGATGCCGTAAGGGATCGTGCGACCCCCGTCCCTCACCGCGTCCCGGATGGCGTAGATCAGGAAAAATACGAAGGCGAAGGGGGCAGCCAGACATAGCAGTATCAACAACACTATCAAAAAAAACATATGCGCTCCCTCCCCCTTATTTATCCTGCCCAACCCTCTCCACAAACCGCAGGAAGGCGGCCTGGCCGGCCTCGTTCCGCTTGTAGACCCCGGCGTGCTCCAGGACCTGGGCGAAGACCTTGCCCACCTCGTCCCGGAGGATCTGGTCCACGTTCTCCGGGGTGAAGGTGTACTTCTCCCGCAGCTCCTCC
>DVGP01000136.1 GCA_018712665.1 Candidatus Pelethomonas intestinigallinarum
ACTGCTGGCGGTGCAAGAACCCCATCATCTTCCGGGCCACCCCCCAGTGGTTCTGCTCCGTGGACGCCTTCAAGGACCAGGCGGTGGCCGCCTGCGACGGCGTCCGGTGGGTCCCCGCCTGGGGCAAGGACCGGATGATCTCCATGATCCGGGAGCGGGCCGACTGGTGCATCTCCCGCCAGCGCCGGTGGGGCCTGCCCATCCCCGTGTTCTACTGCCAGGACTGCGGCAAGCCCATCTGCGACGACGAGACCATCGCCGCCGTCAGCAAGCTCTTCGGTGAGAAGGGCTCCAACGCCTGGTACGAGATGGAGGCCAAGGACATCCTCCCCGAGGGGTACCGCTGCCCCCACTGCGGCGGCGCCCGCTTCACCAAGGAGGAGGACACCCTGGACGGCTGGTTCGACTCCGGCTCCACCCACTACGCCTCCATGAAGAAGGACCAGGGCTTCTGGCCCGCGGACATGTACCTGGAGGGCCTGGACCAGTACCGCGGCTGGTTCCAGTCCAGCCTCCTCACCGCCGTGGGGGCCCTGGGCCAGGGCGCGCCCTTCAAGGAGTGCCTGACCCACGGCTGGACCGTGGACGGCCAGGGCCGGGCCATGCACAAGTCCCTGGGCAACGGCGTGGACCCCGCCGACGTGATCAAGAAGTACGGCGCGGACATCCTCCGCCTGTGGGCCGGCAGCGCCGACTACCACGCGGATGTCCGCTGCTCCGACGCCATCTTCAAGCAGCTCAGCCAGAACTACCTGAAGTTCCGCAACACCGCCCGGTACTGCCTGGGCAACCTCTCCGGCTTTGACCCCGACCACCTGGTGGCCCCGGCGGACATGCTGGAGCTGGACCGCTGGGCGGCGACCAAGCTCAACGAGCTCATTGTGAAGTGCTTCCGGGCCTACGACGACTACGAGTTCCACGTGGTGAGCCACGCCGTCAACGACTTCTGCGTGGTGGAGCTCAGCTCCTTCTACCTGGACATCATCAAGGACCGCCTCTACTGCGAGGGGAAGGACAGCCTGGAGCGCCGCTCCGCCCAGACCGCCCTGTGGCTGATTCTGGACACCATGACCAAGCTCTTCGCCCCCATCCTGGCCTTCACCTGCGATGAGATCTGGCAGGCCATGCCCCACCGGGCCGGGGACCATCCCCGGAACGTGCTCCTCAACCAGATGAACCAGCCCTTTGCGGACTACGCCCTGGATGACGCCGCCATGGCCCGCTGGGACCGGATCATCGCCGTCCGGGACGCCGTCAACGGCGAGCTGGAGCGTGCCCGGGCGGACAAGACCATCGGCAAGGGCCTGGAGGCCCGGGTGTCCCTCACTTTCCCGGCGGAGGACGCCTTCCTGGCGGAGATGGACGCCGCCGCCCTGGCGGACCTGCTCATCGTCTCCCAGGCGGAGGTCACCGTGGGCGGCGCCCTGGCCGTGGCCGTGGCCCCCGCCCAGGGGGAGAAGTGTGAGCGGTGCTGGAAGGTCATGACCGCTGTGGGCCATGACAAGGACCACCCCGGCCTCTGCCCCCGCTGCGCCGCCGTCGTCCGCACCCTGGCGGAGTAACGCCCATTCCGGGGCGCCGCCCCGGACCCCACCAGGGCGCCGCCCTGGACCCGCCGGGGCGCCGCCCTGGACCCGCCGGGGTTCCGCCCCGGACCCCGCCAACTTTTTGAAAAAAGTTGGACAAAAACTTTTGCGCGCGAAGCATATGCTTCGCGCGGAGGGATACGTTTTGCTCGGAATGTGGTATTCCCCGCCCCGAATGGGGCGGGGAATACCAAAATCTATATGATGCGGCGCGCCCGGCGGCCCGGGCCGGGGGCGGAACGGCGCGGGACGATAGTATGCGGCCCGCCGCCGGACGCTCTTGCCGCTTACGGTATCCTATGAATCCCCGCCGCCGGCGGTGCTTTGTCCCCTTTTGCGCCCCGCCGCCTGTCCGTCCTGTGATTCACCAAAAGCTGAAGAAAGGAAGTGCCGGCCATGATCAAGATCGCCCCATCCATCCTGTCCGCCGACTTTGCCAATTTGGAGCGGGACATCCGGCGGATCGACACCGCCGACTACGTCCATGTGGATGTGATGGACGGACTGTTCGTCCCCAACATCACCATCGGCATCCCGGTGGTCAAATCCATCCGCCCCACCACGGCCCTGCCCCTGGACGTCCACCTGATGATCGACCGCCCGGTGCGGTACGTGGAGACCTTCTGCCAGGCGGGGGCGGACATCGTCACCGTCCACGTGGAGGCGGACACGGAGGAGAACACGGGGAAGGCCCTGGAGCTGATCCGGGCCCAGGGCAGGCGCCCCGGGGTGGTCATCAAGCCCGGGACCCCGGCGGAGGCGGTCCTGCCCTTCCTGGACCAGTGCGCCATGGTGCTGGTGATGACTGTGGAGCCGGGCTTCGGCGGCCAGGCCTTCATGCCGGACATGATGGACAAGGTCCGGGCCATCCGGGGCTGGATCCACAGCCGGGGCCTGGACTGCGAGCTGGAGGTGGACGGCGGCATCGGCCCCGCTACCGCCCCCGTGGCGGTGGCCGCCGGGGCCAACGTGCTGGTGGCCGGCTCCGCCGTGTACAAGGCCGCCGACATCCCCGGGCGCATCCGGGAGCTGAGAGGTCAAAATTGAGAGGATAACAGCTATGGAATATCTGCCCGCGCCCCTGGAGAAGCTGGTGGAGGAGTTCGCCTCCCTCCCCGGCATCGGGGGCAAATCCGCCCAGCGCCTGGCCTTCCACGTCCTGAGCCTCAGCGACCAGGAGGCCCAGGATTTTGCCGACGCCATCCTGGAGGCCAAGCGCACCGTCACCTGCTGCCCCGTGTGCCGGAACCTCACCGCCGGGGGCCTGTGCCCCATCTGCGCCTCCCCCAAGCGGGACCCGTCCACCATCTGCGTGGTGGCGGACCCCCGGGACGTGGTGGCTATGGAGCGGGCCCGGGAGTACACCGGCCGCTACCACGTCCTCCACGGCGTCATCTCCCCCATGAACCACGTGGGGCCCGACGACCTGGAGATCAAGTCCCTGGTGGACCGGGTGGCCCAGGGGGACGTGAAGGAGGTCATCATGGCCACTAACCCGGACACCGAGGGGGAGGCCACCGCCATGTACCTGGCCCGGCTTCTCAAGCCCTTCGGCGTGCGCCTCACCCGCCTGGCCTACGGCATCCCCGTGGGTGGCCACCTGGAGTTTGCCGACGACGCCACATTGATGCGGGCCCTGGAGGGGAGACGGGATATTTGAGGCGCGGGGCCTCCGGCCCCGTACCCCGGCCTGCTTTTCCCACGATGGAAGAGCAGGCAATCCCCATCCTGGTCGCTTAAGGACGCATAAGGGAGGGACCCTTTCGAAAGGGTCCCTCCCTTATGCTGCGGAGCTTGTTGAAAAGTAACGGCATTTTTGGGCTGCGGAAAAGGCACCAGCCTTTTTCGCCAAACTCAGAGGGTCCGGGCTCTCCCGGACCCTCTTTCCTCTTACTTCATCCCCGCGGTGATAATGGCCATCTTGTAGACCTCCTCGGCGTTGCAGCCGCGGCTGAGGTCGTTGATGGGGGCGTTGAGGCCCTGGAGGATGGGGCCGTAGGCCTCGTACCCGCCCAGGCGCTGGGCGATCTTGTAGCCGATATTGCCGGCCTCGATGCAGGGGAAGACGAAGGTGTTGGCATAGCCGGCCACCTGGCTGCCGGGGAACTTCAGCTGGCCCACGGTGGGGCTGACGGCGGCGTCGAACTGCATCTCGCCGTCGATGGCCAGGTCGGGGGCCATGGCCTGGGCGGCCTTGGTGGCCTCGGCGGACAGGGCCACGGTGCCGCCCTTGCCGGATCCCTTGGTGGAGAAGCTGAGCATGGCCACCTTGGGGTCGATGCCGAAGAACTGGGCGGTGCGGGCGGACTCCACCGCCACCTCCGCCAGCTTCTGGGCGGCGGACACGGTGACGTTGCCCTCCTTGTCCACGCTGTCCTCATAGGAGATGTTGATGGCGCAGTCGCCCATGCACAGGAGCCGCAGGGCCTCGTCCCCCTCGTCCCGCTTGAGGATGAAGCAGGAGCTCACCAGGTGGGCGCCGGGCTTGGTCTTGATCAGCTGCAGGGCGGGGCGGACGGTGTCGGCGGTGGAGTAGGTGGCGCCGCCCAGCAGGGCGTCGGCCTTGCCCATCTTCACCAGCATGGTGCCGAAGTAGTTGCCCTTCTTCAGGGCGGCGCGGCAGTCGTCCTCGCTCATCTTGCCCTTCCGCAGCTCCACCATCTTGGCCACCATCTCGTCCATGGCCTCGTAGGTCTCCGGGTCGATGATCTCCGCCTTGGAGATGTCGCAGCCGTTTTTCTCCGCGGCGGCCTTGACCTCCTCCACGTTGCCCACCAGGATCACGTCCATCAGGTCCTCCGCCAGCAGCCGGGCGGCGGCGGTCTGGATGCGCTGGTCCGGTCCCTCGGTGAACACGATGGTCCGGCGGTTCTCTTTCAGATTCTTCAAAAGCGCGGTAAACATATGTGCGTTCCTCCTAATATTCTGCGTTTCGGCGGCGGCCCCCGCCGTAAATCGTCAGGGTTTTGGGGCCAAATGCTTCCACTGTCACTATACACGATTCCTTCCCAAAATTCAATACCCCGGCTTCCTCTCCGCGCCGGTCCCGCGGAGCGGGAAAAAGTCTCTCAATTCCCCTGATTTCCCCTAAATTGGTCCTTCTCCAACGGACGCTACCAGATATTGGGGTTGACGAACTGGAAAAAATGCGTTAGAATGCCATTGTAACTTTTTGTTACTCTTTTATCCGATTTGTTATTTCTGGAGGTAATGTCCCATGGCCACAAAAGACAGGAGCCGGAGGAGGGTACCCAGCTTCCGGGACCGGCAGCGGTTTCCCGAGAGCAGCAGCCCCTACCAGCAGCTCCGTCTCCTTCTGGCCGGCAGCATGCCCCTGATCCGGCATAAATGCGCGTCGGCCCTTTACCGCCTGCGCTCCGCCCTGGCCGCCGCCGCCGCGAGGCTGCGGCGGGTGACGGAGCCGAAGCGGTTCCACGTGGCGGTGTTCCTCTCCGCCAGCGTCGCTGTGGCGGTATTCGCCGTCTTCAACGTTCTCTACACCACCGCCACCACCGTGTCCCTCAACGGCGTGGAGCTGGGCACCGTGGCCTCCGAGGAGGAGGCCGCCGCCGCCCGGATGTCCGTGGAGGCCTCCATCTCCGACGTGCTGGGCTACGACTACACCCTGGAGGAGAGCGCCGTGTCCTACTCCACCGGCCTCACCGCCCGCAGCGCGGTGGAGGACGCCGGGGAGCTGGAGAAGGCCCTGGAGGATGAGCTGAACATGGTGGCCCACGGCTACGCCCTGTATGTGGGCGGCGAGTTCATCGGCGCCACCCAGACCGAGGGGGCTCTGGAGGAGCTGCTGGAGCAGGTGGCCGCCCCCTTCCGCAACGAGAACACCGTGTCCATCGACTTTGTGGAGGACATTGAGATCCGGGAGTGCGACCTGCCGGTGGAGGATTTCACCAACCTGGCGGACGTGGCGCTGCTGCTCAACTCCACCAAGGCCGGCGAGGTCACCTACACCGTGAAGGAGGGGGACTGCTGGTCCGTCATCGCTCAGGACAACAACATGACCAGCTCCGAGCTGCTCAAGCTCAACCCCGGCTATGACATCGACAAGCTGTGGCCCGGCGACGTGCTGCTCATCAGCAACGCCGTGCCCTACCTGACCATCGTGGCCACCCAGATGGAGTACTACGTGGCGGAGATCCCCTACGAGATCGAGTACGTGGACGACGACACCATGTGGGAGGGCGACACCTCCGTCATCAGCGCCGGTGTGCCCGGCGCCGCCGACACCGTGGCCCGGGTCACCTACCAGGGCTACGAGGAGGTGGAGCGGGTCATCGAGGAGCAGACCGTCATCACCGAGCCCGTCACCGAGGTCCAGGCCCGGGGTACCAAGGAGCGGCCCTCCTGGGCGCCCACCGGCTCCTTCCGCTGGCCCACCAGCGGCACCATCACCTCCGACTACGGCTACCGCAACATCTTCGGCGGTACCTCCTACCACAGCGGCATCGACATCGCCAACAGCTACGGCACCGACATCGTGGCCGCCGACGGCGGCGAGGTGATCTACGCCGGGTGGATGAGCGGCTATGGCTACCTGGTCCAGATCGACCACCAGAACGGCTACGTCACCTACTACGGCCACAACTCCAGCCTGCTGGTCAGCGTGGGCGACAAGGTCTACAAGGGCCAGCACATCGCGGAGATGGGCTCCACTGGCCGCAGCACCGGCAACCACTGCCACTTCGAGGTCCGCTACAACGGCGAGCGGCAGGACCCCATGGACTATCTGGACTGATCTCTCAAAAAGCGAAGAGGACCGCCTCCGGGCGGTCCTCTTTCAGCGTGTCGAAAAACTTTCCTCAGAAGTAAAAACCGCACAGCGCCGGGGGGAGCTCGAGGGGGCAAAGCCCGCCTCGAATGAAATCAAATGCCCCGCAAAGCCTTGCTTTGCAAGGCGTGCGGCTCGCGCAGCGAGGACTTTCACACTGCGTAGCTGTGGGAAAGTAACGGCATTTCGCAGGCTGCGAAAAAGTCTGACATGACTTTTTCGACAGCCTGAAGAGGACCGCCTCCGGGCGGTCCTCTTTTTTGCTATTCGGACACCGTTCTCCCCTTGAAATTCACGGTCAGGACCCCGTCAATCCAGGACACGGCGGGGACGGTCAGCAGCCGCTCCGCCGGCCGTTCCTCCGGCATGGCCCCGTCCCGGAAGGTGGAGAGCATGAGGCCGATGAAAAACATGTTCAGCACCGTGCCGGTGTTGCCCACCACCAGGGGGAAGGAGGCGGCGAAGAGGGGGACCCCCAGGTTCAGGAGCAGGCTGAAGACCGCCTGGACCCCAAGGGCTGTCAAGCCCCCCAAGCACACCGCCCGGCCCAGGGTCTGCCGCAGGCGAATAGTTTTCCACAGCATCCACAGGAAGAAGGCGGCGAAGGCCCCCACCACAGCCAGGAAGGGCAGCCAGCCCCAGGAGCAGATGAGATTCGTCAGCAGATTGTCCCCTTCGATGTTGGGCACCAGGGACCGCCCTCTCTCCTCCAGCCACAGGGAGGGGTCCGCCGGCCCCAGCCACCTGGCCCCGGACAGGGCCGTGCGGATGGCGGCGGCGTAGTAGCCCTGGTTCAACGGGTCCAGCTCCGGATGGATGTCAAACCGGAACTGCGTCCAATATCCATAGTAAACGATCAAAAATAAAATGCCCAGTCCCAAAACCGCCACCAGGACCGTTCCCAGCTTTTTCCCGATCCCGAACCAGTCCTGGCAGGCGAAGAACAGCCCCAGAACCAGGGCGGAGATGGTCACATAGAACAAGGCTGATCCGTTAAACAAAATAATGCACTGGAACACAGCCAGCCCTGTCCAGACCAATCCCCCCAATACGCCGAGCCAGCCCCGGCCCCGGAGCCGCCACAGCAGCAGCGCCAGGGTCAGGGGAAACAGCGTCTGGATCAAAAATGACCCTATGATCCAACCGGTAAGATTCATCGAATTAAGCATGGAAATAACACTAGGTATGGAAATGGCAC
>DVGP01000137.1 GCA_018712665.1 Candidatus Pelethomonas intestinigallinarum
GTGATGCACAACCTGTGGTTCTACAACACCCTGATGGAGCGGATCCGGGACGCCCTGGACCAGGGGTCCTACGCCGCCTTCCGGGAGGAGTTCAGCCCGAAGCTGGAGCGGAAAATTTAGGACTTGCCAAACTTAACCGCCTCAGGTATAATAAACACAATCTGTCCAAACCAAAGGAGATATGCGAACATGGAACAATGGAGCGGCATGATCATGATCGTGGCGATGCTCGCCATCCTCTACTTCCTGATGATCCGTCCGGAGAACAAGCGGAAGAAGCAGGCGGAGGAGATGCGCAACAGCCTGAAGAAGGGCGATCAGATCACCACCATCGGCGGTATTGTTGGCCGGATCGTGATGGTGACCGACGACACCATCGTCATCGAGACCAGCGACGACCGGGTCCGCATGGAGCTGACCAAGTGGGCTGTATCCACCAACAATACCCAGCAGCAGAACGCCGCCGCCGATAAGAAGGACAAGAAGGCTGACAAGGAGGAGCCCGCCAAGATCGAGGAGGGCTCCGAGAGCGAGACCAAGTAAACTGACCCCTTGGCATAATATGGCCTCCCGGCAAATATACTGGCGTATCAGTATATGCTTGCCGGGAGGTCATGTTTATGTCAAAAGTGGTGATGTCCCTGCCGAAGGGGATGGTCAGGCGGAGCCTGATGGGCGGAGCCATTGCCCTGGCTGTCTATGTTGCTTTGCAGTTTCTCCTGGCATTCCTTCTCCACCGGGAGATGGCGCCGGAGGAGTACCTGTACCCCATGGTATGCGTCTCCGCCGCCCTGGCCTCCTTCTGCGGCTGTGTCTACAGCCTGCTGGCGGGGAAGGGGAGCTCCATGCTCAGCGTATCCGCGGTGGTGGCGGTGTTTCTGGCGGTGACGGTGGCTGCCGGGCTGCTGACAGCGGAGTCCCTGGCCGTGGACACAGGCTTGACGGGGGTGGGGCTCTCCATGGCGGCAGGCGGCCTGGCGGCGGCGCTGGTGGGATCTCTGCGGCCATCTCAGGGGGGTGGAGGCAAACGCCGGGCCAGGAAGCGGCGAAGGGGATGATCGTGCTCCCCGAGAGCGTGAGTGCGCGGAACGGCGGATGTCAATGGGTGAAATTACCAAAATTCGAAAAATATCCCGCTGCCGAAGGTCGAGGGAGAAAAACGAGCGATTACAAATCGTAATCGCTCGTTTTTCCAAGATGTGGCGGCTGTTTTCCCGGCTATCCACAAAATGTGCCGGAATTCCAGACTTTTGACAGCTCAAACCAGCTGCGGTTATATAAGTTTACATAATAAAGTTTACATAAGTTTTCGTAATAATTGACAAAAACAATCCGGCTTTCGTTTTTGCCCTTGCGAAATCTGGAGAATTGCACTATATTTATGATACGACATATGTCTCCCCGGCAGACAGAGGTCCACATAAACCGGGGAGCTGGGACTGGTGAAGATGGGCTTCTAAACCTTGTCCACCGCGCATATGCTGTGGCGAGGTGATGGATATGCGAGGACGGCCCGTCCTGCGAACGATCAGTTGGAAGCCATGGGACCCGTCCCTGCTGCGGGGTCTTCTATTGGCCCTGTTTTTTTTGTCCGGCGCCCTGGCGGGGCATCTGTTTGCCGCCGGCTGCGACCAGGATGCCTTGAGCCGGTATCTGCAGGATTACTGCGCGGTCTATGACGCGGGGGGCGCGTCCGTCTCCCTGCTCAGCTGCGTAACGCTCTATTTCGGCTATGTGGTGGGGGCCTTTCTCCTGGGCTTCGCCTCGGTGGGGGCGGTGCTGATCCCGGCGCTCTCCTGCGGCTTTGGCTTTTTTACCATGTATACCATCTCCTGCTTTGTCCGGGCCTACGGGCGGGCGGGGGTGCTGTTGGCTATGGCGGCCCTGGTGGTGCGGCTGCTGTTCACCCTGCCGTGCTTTTTTGCCCAGGCCGGCGTGGCGTGGCCTCTGTCTACGGATTTGGCTCTGCTGGTTTTCGGCCGGGGCAAGCGCTCCGCTCCCGTGCTGTACGGGAGCCGCTATTTTCTTCTCTTCACGCTGTGTGTTGTGGTCTTGACCGTTGGCGTGTGCTGCGAGCGGTTTTTAACGCCCCTTCTGTTCCGTCTGGCTCTGGGAGGGGTCTATGGAAATGTTTCTTAGTAGGAAGGAGGGGACGGCCCCTTGGCGGACTATATCGACGGCTATACGGCATATCTGGTGGAGGAGCGCCACTCCTCCGACAACACCGTCTCCTCCTATGTGCGGGATGTAACGCAGTTTGCCGCCTATCTGCGGGATGTGGAAGAGGAGGAGCTGCCGGACTGCTGTCAGGAGCATATCGAGCGGTATATGGCTTACATGCTTGGGAAGGGAAAGTCCCCCGCCAGCGTGGCCCGCTCCGTCGCCTCCCTGAAGTCCTTCTACGGCTACCTCCTGAGCCGGGGGGTGATTTCGGTAAACCCGGCGAAAAACACCGCCCCCGTCCGAGCGGAACGAAAGTTCCCCCAGATCCTGACGGGCAAGGAAGTTGAGCTGTTCCTGGAGCAGCCCCAGTGCGTGGACGCGAAGGGTTACCGAGACCACGCCATGCTGGAGCTGCTGTACGCCACCGGCATCCGGGTCAGCGAGCTTATCGGGCTGGATGTGGACGACGTAAATCTGTCTGCCGGTTTCATCCGCTGCACCAGCCGGGGCAAGGAGCGGATCATCCCCCTCTACCCCACGGCGGTCCGGGCCCTTACGGACTATGTCAAGGAGATCCGGCCCCAGCTCGTGCTGGACCCCCAGGAGACGGCGCTCTTTGTCAACATGGGCGGGGAGCGCATGAGCCGCCAGGGGTTCTGGAAGATCATCAAGTATTACCAGGAGAAGGCGCAGATCAACAAGGACATTACCCCCCATACCCTGCGCCACTCCTTTGCCGCCCATCTGCTGGAGAATGGGGCGGACCTGCGCTCTATCCAGGAGATGCTGGGCCACGCCGATATCTCCTCCACCCAGATCTACTCTCACCTGGTCAAGCAGAAGCTCCAGGATGTCTACCGCAAGGCCCATCCCAGGGTGTAGGGAGATTGGATGAAAAAACGGAAGAATAGAAATCGCCCCCGCGGGGCACAGCCGCTTGAAACGCGCTGTGTTCCGCAGGGGCGTTTTTGACTGGATCACCGGAGGAGAACGCCGCGGTCCATAGGAGAAAAAAGGGGGATACGGCGGACTGTCTGGTGACCTCTGTCAAATAGGGAACCCGCTGCATATTCTGGAGAGAAATCAACAGAACGGGAGGAGAACCCATGTGTACATCGACCCATTTCTTTCTGGGAGCCAACAGCGGGAGGGGTTTCCAGAGCCTGTTTGACCGGTTCTGCGAGCCGGCGGATTTTGACGATCTGCTGGTGCTCAAGGGCAGCGCCGGGTGCGGGAAGTCCACCATGATGCGGCGGATCGGCGAGGCCATGGAGGAGCGGGGGGAGGAGGTGGAGTACCTCCACTGCTCCGGGGACCCTGATTCCCTGGACGGGGTCCACATTCCACGTCTGCGCACCGCCGTGGTGGATGGCACGTCGCCCCACGTGGTGGAGCCGAAATACCCGGCGGCGGTGGAGCGGTATGTGAACCTGGGGGCGTACTGGGATCTTGCTGGGATAAAAGGGGAGCGGGAGGCGGTAACACAGTGGTCCGAGGCCTGCTCCGCCGCCTACCGGCGGGCCTACCGGGCCCTGGGGGCCGCCCGGCAGATGGAGGACAGCGCCGCCGCCCTGGCGGCGGAGGGCATGGACTTCGACAAGCTCCAGCGGCGCACCGACGGCATCCTTGCCCGGGAGCTCCGGGGCAGGGGCGGGGGCGGTGCGGACCGATGGCGGTTTCTGGGGAGCCTGACCTGCCGGGGGCCGGTGTGGCGCTTCGACACAGCAGGGACCCTGTGCCCCAAAATTTACCAGATCCAGGACAGCTACGGCCTGGCCTGGCCTATGCTGGAGCGGATCCACGCCGCCGCCCGGGCCAGGGGCTTCCGGGCGGTGGTCTGCCCCAGCCCGGAGCACCCGGATCGGATCGAGCACCTGCTGCTGCCGGAGCTGGGGCTGGCCTTTGTCACCTCCCGGGAGGGCATGGTCTATGACGGTCCCGCATACCGCCGGGTGCGGGTGGACGCCATGATCCCCGCCGCCTACTGCAAGCGGTTCCGCTCCCGGCTGCGCTTCACCCGCCGGATGGTCCAGGTCCTCCGGGAGGAGGGGATGGCGGCTCTGGGGGAGGCCAAGGCCGCCCACGACCAGCTGGAGGCGGTTTACCATCCCCATGTGGACTTTGACGGCGTGGCCGGTCTCACCGCCCGGGAGCTGGAGAGGATGGAGCGCCGATTGGCGGCTCTGGGGGAGGGGCCGCGCCCTTAAGCCGCGTCCGCCGCACCCTCATTTTTCTTCCCCGCCGGATGTGACAGGATTCTGCCGGGGACGGGTCTATAATGTGGCGTAGACAAAGGGGCCGGGCAGGGGGTGCGGATGATGGTAGTCTATCTGGATCTGGCGTTTTTTCTCAACAGCGCCGCGGACGCTCTGGCGCTCTATGTGACCGCCCGGCTGGCGGGGCTGCCGGTGCGGCGGCTGCGGATCCTGGCGGCGGCGGTTCTGGGAGGAGCCTACGGCGCGGCCTGCCTGCTGCCGCCCCTGGCCCCGGCGGCGGGGTTTCTGCCCCAGGCGGCGGTGGCCGCGGGGCTGACGCTCCTGGCCTTTGGCCGGCGGGGGCCTTTCCTGCGGCGATTCCTGCTCTTCTACCTTCTCTGCTGCACCCTTGGCGGCGCTATGACGGCCCTCTCCCAGCTGCTGACGCCCTATGGCGGGCTTGGTACGCTGGCACGGCTGAACTGGAAGGTATTTTTTCTTGTCAGCGTGTCCTGCTACATACTGCTCTCCCTGGTCTTTCGCGGCGGGGCCCGCCATGCCCTGGCGGGGGAGCTGCGCCGCTGCGAGCTGCGGCGGGGGGACCGCCGGGCGGAGCTGACTGCTCTGTTGGATACCGGCCACACCCTGACGGACCCGGCCACCGGCCAGCCCGTGCTGGTGGCGGACCGCGCGGCGCTGGAGCCCCTGTGGTCGGGGGAGGAGCGTACGGCGCTGGCGGCGCTGGAGGAACAGGGGGCGCCCTGGTGCCTGGAGCGGTTGTCAGCCAGCTCACCGGGGCTCTTCCGCCTGCTGCCCTACCAAGCGGTGGGGGTCCAGGACGGTCTGCTCCTGTGCTTCCGGGCGGACAGCGGGACGGTGGGCGGCGAGGAGCTGGGGCCGGTGACGGTAGCGCTGTCTCCTACGGCCCTGGGAAACGAAGGGGGCTACAGCGCCCTGTGGGGCGGCGGAAAGGGGAAAGAATGCCATGGGGCATAACGTCATTGGAAAGTGGAAGGCGGGGCTGTGCCGCCTGTTGATACGGTTGGGGCTGCTGCGGCCGGGGAGCGTCCACTATATCGGCGGCAGCGACACACTGCCCCCGCCGCTGAAGCGGGAGGAGGAGGCCCGGCTGCTGGATAAGCTGGACCAGGGGGACGAGGCGGTGCGGCAGGTGCTCATCGAGCGGAATCTGCGGCTGGTGGTGTACATCGCCCGTCGGTTTGAGAACACCGGGGTCAACATTGAGGACCTGATCTCCATCGGAACCATCGGGCTGATCAAGGCGGTGGGGACCTACCGCTCGGACAAGAACATCAAGCTGGCCACCTACGCCAGCCGGTGCATCGAAAACGAGATCCTTATGTTCCTGCGGAAAAATTCCTCTCAGCGCAACGAGGTGAGCCTGGACGAAACACTGAACACCGACTGGGACGGCAACGAGCTGCTGCTCAGCGATGTGCTGGGCACGGATCCGGATACGGTCATGCGGCCCATCGAGGCCGATGTGGACCGGCAGCTTCTGGACGCCGCATTGGAGAAGCTCTCGGAACGGGAGCGGGAGATCATCGTTCTCCGCTTCGGCCTCCGGGGCCAGCGGGAGCAGACTCAGAAGGAGGTGGCCGACCACCTCGGCATCTCCCAGTCCTACATCTCCCGGCTGGAAAAACGGATCATTGACCGGCTGAAGCGGGAGATCCTTCGGATGAGCTGAAAGCAAAGTCTGGGCAACAGCGCGGCTCCTTTGGGGGCCGCGCTGTTGCGTTCGCCAGAGACCGACTTGAAAAAGTGAGGCAGGCACCTTATAATAGGCGGCGGACGGAACAGCAAAGGCTGCTTTTGGGGGGACAAGGGATATCCTAGGCGTCCAGCCTGTTTCGGCCGCCGGGGCGGTGGAGGAGCTGCAGCAGGGCGCGGATGACTTGCTGCACCCGGCAAAGAAGCAGAGGAAGGCCCGGTATGTAACCGGCCGCACGGCGGCAGATTGTGCCAACACCGTCAGCCGCATGTGAACAATGGAAAAAAGAAGAAAATTTTTTAAATTTTGAATGGAAACGATCCTCCCAGTCGTATTGTATGTGAAGGCCGGAAGCGGCTATCCATCATAACGGAGGAGACGGAAATGAAAAAAGCAGTAGTGGGTATTCTGATCACGGTTCTGGTTCTTGGACTTGGAACAACAAGTGCCCTCGCGGCTGGGCAGGAGGACCGGGCGGCGGCATCTCTATCGGTGGAATGGGCCGATTACGGTGAATCCTGGAGTTGGGGACACATGGATTTGGACGGCGACGGCGTGTGTGACTTTTACGGCTGTGACGGCGCCGACCACTGGTGCCCCGACGGGACCTGGGGCTGCTGGGGAGGTCATGGAGGATATGGCGGCTGCGGCGGCCGGGGCTGCTGGTCCTGGAACAGCGGCGATTGGAACGTCGGCGCAGGCGCTTGGAGCAGCGGCAGCGGGTCAGGGTCTCAGCAGGTGAACTATACGGATTGGAGCGGCAGCGCGCAGGGATATGGTTACGGTGGCCACGGCTGCGGCGGTGCCCGGGGAGGATGTCGCTGGTAAGAGCGAATAGGGTGTGTGATGCGGAGCGAGCAAGAGGTGAACGAGGCCATTGAGCGGTATGCGGATACCGTCCAGCGGCTGTGCATGATCCATTTGAAAAATTACGCCGATACAGAGGACATATTTCAAACCGTGTTTTTGAAGTATGCCCTTAGCTCCGTGTCGTTTGAGAGCAAAGAACACGAGAAATCCTGGTTCATTCGGGTGACCGCCAACGCCTGCAAGGATCTGCTCAAGAGCTTCTTTCGCAGCCGGACGGTGTCCCTGGAGGAGGTGGCGGGGCAGCCGGCGCTGCTGCCGCCGGACCACCGGGAGGTGCTGGAGGCGGTCCTTGCCCTGCCGGCGAAGTACAAGGATGTGGTATACCTCCACTACTATGAGGGATACACCGCTCCCCAGATCAGCCGGATCCTTGGAAAGAACGTGAACACGGTCTACACGCTCCTGACGCGGGCGAAACAGCTCCTGCGGAAAAGGTTGGGAGGTGATGACGATGCGTGATAACGAGCTGCGCAGGGCACTGGACAGTGTCCGGGCTGATGAGGCGCTGAAGCGGCGCACACAGGAGTATGTTGCGGCACAAACCGGGAACTACGGCATCGCCCGCAGGGTATCCCGCCCCGCCCGCGGCTGGCGGGCGCTGGCCGCGGCCTCTTGCCTGCTTATTGTTTTGCTCTTGGGCGGCTGGCTCTATCTGGCCCCGACGGCCTATATCAGCGTCGACATCAACCCCTCCCTGGAGCTGTATGTCAACCGGTTTGACCAGGTGGTTTCGGCAAAGGGGTACAACCAGGCGGGGCAGGCACTGGCGGATGACTTGGACATCAGGTTTTTGAACTATTCCGATGCCGTTGAGCAGATCTTGGGTAGTGAGACGGTGTCGGCGCTGCTGTCCCAGGACGGTGCCCTGACCATTGCCGTGTCGGGGGTCGACGAGGGCCAGTGCGGGCGGATGCTGTCTCAGATTGAGACCGCCACGGCGGGCTGCCGTGCGGCCCACTGCTATGTAGCCGACGCGGGTGAGGCCGCCCAGGCCAGGGAGTACGGGATGTCCTGCGGGCGCTACCGGGCCTATCTGGCTCTGCGGGAGCTGTTTCCCGAGATCGCCCCGGAGGACGTCGCGGATATGACCATGCGGGAAATCCGGGACCTGCTGGCCGGTGATCAGAGAGCCGGCGCGACAGATCCGGACGCCGCCCAGAGCGGCTGTACCGGCGGTGGCTGCGGGCACAGACATGGGAACTCCTGGTGATCCAGCGGATAAACGAAATCACAAGGGCTGAGGGATATCCCTCAGCCCTTTTTGCCCGCTTTCAGCCCTTCATCAGTCCGGCGCCGGTGTGCCAGGCCTGGCCAACCTTCTCGCCGATGGCGTAGTAGCCGCTCTGGAACTGGTCGAACACAAAGGCGTTGAGCCGCTTGGGGTCCACCTTGCCCTTGTCGTCCAGCACGCTCTCCTCCGCCAGCACGCCCACGATCTCTCCCAGCACCCGGAAGCCGTAGACGGTGTTCTGGCACTCCACGACTTTGCATTCCAGGGTCAGGGGGAACTCCTCCACCACGGGGGCGTCCACCTTCTCGCTCTTCACGGCGTGGAGGCCGCTGCGCTCGAATTTGTCCGCCATCTTGTTGCCGCTGGCGATGCCGAAGAAGTCCGCCGCCTCGATGTGGGGGATGTCGGCGACGCTCAGGGTAAAGGCCATCCGCTCCTTGATGTTTTGGGAGGTCTTGTGGTCCTCGTCGATGTTCAGGGCCACCATGTTGCTGCCGCACACGCCGCCCCAGGCCATGTTCATCACGTCCACCGTGTTATCCGCGTTGTAGGTGGAGATCAGCAGCACCGGCATGGGGAATACATAGGGCTTCACGCCCAGATCTTTTTTCATTGCATTGCCTCCGTTTCGGTGTTTGTCCGGACCTCTGTCCTGGCTCTATTATAGAAAATGGTGGAAAAAAGCGCAAGTACGCACCTGAAGGAAAGCCGCTTACCCGGAGGAAAGCGACAATAGACAAAAAACAGCGGGACCGCCATCGGTCCCGCTGCTTCAATTTTTACTCGGAGAGCTGCCCGGGAAGCTTTAATTTCACTTTGGGCGGGAAGGCGGCGTCAAAGCGCTCCGCCTCCGCCTCGTCGATGAAATAGCCCGCCGGGGTGTGGTATACACCGGTGACGCCGGACAAATAACCCTCCCTCAACTCCTTGGCCAGGAAGTAGGGGGATTGGTCCGGCTGGCCGTGGCAGCGGATGCCAAGGGTGTGGGCGGGCACAAAGCCCGACCTGCCGTAGAAGGCGATGTTCCCCTCGATGCACAGCGCCCCTGCCCCCAGAGCCGCCGCATGTTCCATAGACCGGTCCAGCAGGTGCTTTCCAAAGCCCTGCCGCTGGAGGTCCGGGCGGATGCTGATGGGGCCGAAGGTCATCACGGGGACCTCCCGGCCGTCGTCCGACAGGATTTTGGCCCGGACATACAAAATGTGCCCGATCAGCTGGCCGTCCTTTTCCATCACAAGGTCAAGCTCCGGAAGAAAGCTGGGATCATTCCGGAGAATGTGGACCACGTAGTGCTCCGTGCAGCCGGGGCGGTAGACGTTCCAGAACGCCTCCCGGGTGAGGTGCTCCACGGCGGCGTAGTCGGCGGGGGTTTCCCGCCGGATGACAAGGTTCTTTTGCTCCATACCTGTTTTCCTCCAATTCGTAGCTTACGTGGGGTCAGCCGGCCGCCGGTCCCTGGCCCGCTCCATGGCCCAGGCGCCGGCGAACCCGGCGGCAAAGCAGGCTGCGGCCGCGGCCGCCTGGCCTGCGCTGGCGAAGGACAGGGGCAGGATGGTCAGAGTGGAGGAGATCACGAAGCCCAGCAGGACCCGGCTGACCAGGGCGTAATGGTTCTGCATCAGCCTGTCCACCGCCCGGGCGCACAGGAGCAGCGTGGCCACAAAGCCCAGCAGCAGCGGCACCAGCACACCGAAATCCAGGTGGGCGATCCCCTCCGCCATGGGCTGGTACAGGCCCATGAAGAGCAGGAGGGAGGAGGAGCTGAGCCCCGGCAGGATCATGCTGAAGGCCCACACCACCCCGCAGAACAGGTACCAGCCCCAGCTGGGCTGGATGCTGCCCCCTGTGGCACTGTCCAGCAGGTGGAAGAGGAGATAGGAAATGACCAGGGAGAGGACGAAGCTGCTCCAGCCGGCGCTGTGGTCGCTGGCCTCGGACCGCTTCATCAGGCTGGGGATGGTCCCGGCGATGAGTCCGGCGAAGAGGGCGATGGTGCTCACCGCCGCCACGGTCAGCAGGTACTCCACCGCCCGGGCCAGCAGCAGGAAGCCCGCGCCGCAGCCCAGCAGAACGGGAATGAACAGCTTGTAGTTCTTTCGGAGGGATTGGAATGGGTGGACGAAAAGGCCCACCATAGGCTCATAGAGCCCGAAGGCCACGCAGAGCACCCCGCCGCTGATCCCCGGAAGGATCGCGCCGGTGCCGATGATGGCGCCCTGAAGGAGCAGGATGACAAAACGTGCCGGAGAGATTTCTCTGCTGCGCATAGACGACCTCCAATCAATGTGTGGCCGCCGGGTGTCCTCGGGTAGCTGGCATCGGGGGCCAGCAGTATCTTATCAGGTCATTGCGCGGCCTGTCAAGAGGGCTGGCGGCGGTTGAGCAAAAGCATGGTCGGACGATCAAATCCGCCGCCGCTGGTACCACAGCAAATTTTTCTGTGCAAATGGAAAAAGTTGTGGTATGATACCTACTGTGCCCGCTTCGGCCGGGCCGGAAACAAGAAACGCCCCAGGCTGAAGCCTGTGGGCGGCGCGTTACTGGAAGGAAAGGAGGGGCCCCTATGGATCGTCCCCTGGCGGACCGCATCCGCCCGCAAACCATCGACGAGGTCGTGGGTCAAAAGCATCTGCTGGGCCCCAACGCCCTGCTGCGCCGGTTCATTGAGAAGGGGACCGATGCCAACATGGTCTTCTACGGCCCCTCCGGTACCGGGAAGACCACCATCGCCAACATCATTGCCAAGCGGACCCACCGCACCCTCTACAAGCTCAACGCCACCACCGCCTCCCTCCAGGACATCAAGGACATCATCGGGGATGTGGGGACCATGATGGCCCCGGGCGGCGTGCTGCTGTACCTGGACGAGATCCAGTACTTCAACAAAAAACAGCAGCAGTCCCTCCTGGAGTTTATGGAGAACGGGTCCATCACCCTCATCGCCTCCACCACGGAGAACCCCTATTTCTACGTCTACGCCGCCCTCCTCAGCCGGAGCACGGTCTTTGAGTTCAAGCCCGTCACCGCCGATGAGGTCCGCCCCGCCGTGGAGCGGGCCCTGCGTCTGGTGGGGGAGGAGAGCCAGCTCCCCCTGCGGTGGGAGGAGGGCGTGCCTGACTACATTGCCCACGCCTGCGGCGGGGACGTGCGGAAGGCCATGAACGCGGTGGAGCTGCTCTATGAGGCCGCCCAGGTGGAGGACGGGGCCCTGATCCTCACCGTCTCCGACGCCCAGCAGGTGGCCCAGCGCAGCGCCATGCGCTATGACAAGGGCGGAGACGCCATGTATGACATGGCCTCCGCCCTGATGAAGTCCCTCCGGGGCAGCGACCCGGACGCGGCGCTGCACTACCTGGCCCGGTTCCTGGAGGCCGGGGACCTGATCACTCCCTGCCGGCGGCTGTTGTGCTCCGCCAGCGAGGACGTGGGGATGGCCTATCCCCAGGCCATCTCCATCGTGAAGGCCTGTGTGGACACCGCCATGCAGCTGGGGCTCCCGGAGGCCCAGCTCCCTCTGGCCCAGGCGGCGGTGCTCCTGGCCACCGCCCCCAAGTCCAACAGCGTGGTCAGCGCCATCGGCGCGGCCTGGGCGGACGTGAAGGCCGGCCGCACCGGCAGCGTTCCACGGGAGCTGCAAAACGTCCACGTGGATACCACCGGCCAGGAGCGGGATCAGAACTACCTGTATCCCCACGACTACCCCGGACACTGGGTCCGGCAGCAGTATCTGCCCGACGAGCTGGCGGGGACTACCTACTACCGCTACGGGGACAACAAGACGGAGCAGGCCGCCCGGGTTTACTGGGAAAAGATCAAGGGAAAGGGTCAATAGACCCAGTTTTCCACCGTCCCGTCGGTGATGAAGTACCGGAGGGGGCCGGGGGCCGGGGCGGGACCCAGGCTCTGGACGATCTGGAGCTTGATCTTGTGCCCCGCCGGGCGGATGGATTTAATGTATACCGCCACAGCCTCCCCGGGCT
Source organism: Candidatus Pelethomonas intestinigallinarum (assembly GCA_018712665.1). Classification (GTDB taxonomy): domain Bacteria; phylum Bacillota; class Clostridia; order Oscillospirales; family Oscillospiraceae; genus Pelethomonas; species Pelethomonas intestinigallinarum. Next base: position 12,175 of record DVGP01000137.1, read on the forward strand.
GGACCGCCGTCCGCCCCTCCGCCAGACCGGAGAGGTTGGGGGCCAGCTCCACGAAGACGCCGTAGTCCTGGACGGAGCGGACCACGCCGGGGACCGTGTCCCCGGGGGCGAAGTCCGCCGCGTTCTCCAGCCAGGTGCCCAGCAGCTCCTTCTGGCTCAGGGAGAAGCGCCGGCGGTCCCGGTCCACGGCTGTGACCACCGCCAGCACGTCCTGGCCCGGGGCCAGCCGGTCCCTTGGGTGGCTGACCCGGGATACGGAGAGGCAGGCCAGGGGGATCAGGGAGATCACCCCGCAGCCGATGTCCACGAAGGCTCCGAAGGAGGCCAGGTGGGTGACCCGGGCGGGGATCACCGCGCCGGGGACAGCGTTCTCCAGCAGCCAGGCCATAGCCTGCTCCTGGGCCCGGCGGCGGGAGAGCAGCAGCCGGGGCTTTCCTCCGCCGTCTACTGATATGTCAGTGATTGTAAAGCATGTTGGCTTGCCAACTCTGGAGAGCACGCTGATGTCCCGTTCCGCCCCGCTGATGGCCGGATGGGCGGCCTCCTGCCGGGGGATCACCCCCTCCCAGCCGCCGAAGCGGATGTGGAGGTCTCGCTGGCTGTCGCAGCGGACCGCCATGCCCTCCAGCACCGTCTGGCTTTCCATGGCCTCACGGATGGCGGCCAGAGACTGGTGGTCGGGAAAGAGGGGGCCGACGCCCTCCGGCAGGTAACAAGTTCTGCGCATGGCGATACACCGTCCTATCCTTTTTTGATAGTCCAGTGTATGCGCCGTGGTGCTTGACCGTTGAAATATTGGGGAGAGATTTATATGGATCTGCGCTTGAATCAGAGAGTTGAGCTGAAAAAACAGCATCCCTGCGGAGGCAAGGTCTGGACCGTGCTGCGGGTGGGGATGGACATCAAGCTGCGGTGCGAGCGGTGCGGCCACGAGCTGATGCTGCCCCGGAGCAAGGCTGAGAAGGCCATCAAAAAGATCCTGGATGAGGAGGGAAGCAAATGAGCCAGAAGTGGACCAAGATCGTCGCCCGTGTCATCATCGGCCTGCTGGTGCTGACCATGCTGGCGGGGCTGATCATTCCCATGCTGTAAGTGGGGGCGTTTTCCTCCGAATGACTGCCATTCGATTCGATGGCCTATGGGGCCTGCCCGGCCCGGACCGGAGAATTGTAGCGGGGGCTACGCGCCCCCGTACCCCGCGGTTCACTTTTGGACGCCCAAAAGTGAACCGAAAAACCGCCAAAACCCATGGTTTT
>DVGP01000020.1 GCA_018712665.1 Candidatus Pelethomonas intestinigallinarum
TACCGGGTGCTGTTCCCCTACGCCGCCTGCTTTGCTGCTCTGGCCTTTGTCACCATGTGCTTCGTCCGCCACGGGGACGTGAAGGCCGCGGGCAAGCGCGGCCTGGACGCCTTCGGGGACATGGAGTGAAAACCGCCCGCTTGAAAAGGAGATCCCATCCATGCTGATCCTCATTCTCGCCATCGTTTTGCTGATCCTCTTTCTGCTCTGGTGTCTGCTGCTGAAGCCACGCCGGGGCCAGCCCGGCTGGGAGCCCTTCGCCAAGGCCCGCTTCGCCCACCGGGGGCTCCACGACCTGGCCGCCGCCGCGCCGGAGAACTCCCTGGCGGCCTTCCGCCGGGCGGCGGAGCGGGGCCTGGGGGCGGAGCTGGATGTCCACCTCATGGCCGACGGCGCTCTGGCGGTGGTCCACGACAGCAGTTTGCGGCGGGTCTGCGGCATAGACCGGGAGGTCGAGGACCTGCGGGCGGAGGACCTGAAAAATTGCCGCCTCCAGGGCACGGAGGAGACCATCCCCCTGCTGGAGGACGTATTGGAGATCTTCGCCGGGGGCCCGCCCCTCATCATTGAGCTGAAGGAGGCCCGGGGCAACGCCGCCGCCCTCACCGACGCGGTGATGGCCCGGCTCCGGGACTGGCGAGGGACCTGCTGCATCGAGTCCTTCCACCCCGCCGTGCTGCTCCATCTGAAGCGGCGGTATCCCGATGTGCTCCGGGGCCAGCTGAGCCAGGACTTTCTCCGCCATCGGGAGGGGGGACTGTCCTGGATCGCCTGGGCGGCGATGACCCACCTGCTGACCACCGCCTTCACCCGGCCGGACTTCATCGCCTACCGCTGGGAGGACCGGGGGAACGTGAGCCTGCATCTCATGCGCCGCCTCTACCACGTCCACGAGGCCGCCTGGACCGTCCGGGACCGGGAGGCCCTCCGCCGCCTGGAGGGGGAGGGGGCCGTCTGCATCTTCGAGGGCTTCGAGCCATAAGAACGAGGCCCTTGAAAACTCCCCGTTGTGTTTTTTGCAAAAATGTGGTAAAGTATTGAAAGGTGTGGGATCTGCGCCTGTGATGTCCCCACCGCGCTGTCTCTAGCGCCCATTTTGTAATTTTGGGGGATTTCTTATGTTAACTGCTATCGTGGGCATCAACTGGGGAGACGAGGGCAAGGGCCGGATGGTGGACCTGCTGACCCGGGACTACGACGTGGTGGTCCGCTACCAGGGCGGCGGCAACGCCGGCCACACCGTGGTCAACGAGCAGGGCAAGTTCGCCCTGCACCTGCTGCCCTCCGGCATCTTCCGCAAGGGCGTGGTGAACATCCTGGGCAACGGCGTGGCCCTGGACTGTGAGAGCCTGTGGACGGAGATTCAGGATGTGACAAGTAAGGGTGTGGCCATCACCCCGGAGAACCTGAAGATCAGCGACCGGGCCTCCCTGCTCCTGCCCTGGCACCGGGACCTGGACGGCCTGGAGGAGGCCCGCCTGGCCGACAAGAAGTACGGCTCCACCAAGCAGGGCATTGCCCCCTTCTATTCCGACAAGTACCAGAAGAAGACGGTCATGGCCGGGGAGCTCCTCTACCCGGACAAGCTCTGGGAGCACCTGGAGGGCATCCTGGAGTGGAAGAACCTGACCCTGGAGCGGGTGTACGGGGCCAAGGGCTACACCATGGACGACCTGCGGGCCTGGGTGGCCGACTACGGCGAGAAGATCAAGCCCTTCATCTGTGACACCGGCGCCTTCCTGCGCCAGGCCCAGGACACCGGCAAGAGCATCCTCTTCGAGGCCCAGCTGGGCTCCCTCCGTGACCTGGACTACGGCATCTACCCCTACACCACCTCCTCCAACGCCATCGCCGCCTACGCCCCCGTGGGCTCCGGCCTGCCCTGCGCCCGGCTGGACAACGTGGTCGGCGTGGTGAAGGCCTACTCCTCCTGCGTGGGCGAGGGCCCCTTCACCTGCGAGTGGTTCGGCGAGGAGGCGGAGAAGCTCCGGGAGGCCGGGGCGGAGTACGGCGCCAAGACCGGACGGCCCCGCCGGGTGGGTCCCATCGACATCGTGGCCACCCGTTACGGCGTCCAGTGCCAGGGCGCTACCGACATCGCCCTGACCAAGCTGGACGTGCTCAGCTACATGGACCGTATCCCCATCTGCGCCCACTATGAGCTGAACGGCCAGCAGATCGACTACTTCCCGTTCCCCGCCGTGCTCTCCGACGCCAAGCCCGTCATGGAGTACATGCCCGGCTGGAAGCGGGACATCTCCGGCTGCCGCACCTGGGAGGAGCTGCCCAAGGAGGCCCGGGACTACGTGGAGTTCGTGGAGAAGCAGATCGGCTGCCACATCACCTACGTCTCCGTGGGCCCGGAGCGGGATTCCATCATCATCCGCTAAGATTTGCCGGTATACATCCTTTTCTTTGAAAAGAAAAGGATCAAAAGAAACTTTTGTGCGAAACTGACGTTTCGCATAACAGGACAAGCAAGAGGCGGCACGCGAAAAGCGTGCCGCCTCAGCGTGTCGAAGGACTTCCTCCGGGAGTAGAAAGCTGTACAGCGCGGGGGGGAGCTCGAGGGGGCGAAGCCCGCCTCGAATCCAATTGAGTGCCCCGCAAAGCCTTGCTGCGCAAGGCGTGCGGCGAGCGTAGCGAGGACTTTCACACTGCGTAGCTGTGTGAAAGTAACGGCATTTTCAGGCTGTCAAAAAAGTCCGACAAGACTTTTTCGACAGCCTGAGGCGGCACGCGAAAAGCGTGCCGCCTCTTCGTTCTGCGTATTACTGGGCCAGGTACTCCTCCAGGCAGATGCCCTGCTCGGTGATGGCCTTGGCGGCCTCCTCGCCCACATAGCGGTAGTGCCAGGGCTCGTACCCCACGCCGGTGAGGTCGCTCTTGTCCGTGGGGTAGCGGAGGATGAAGCCGTACTCCCAGCAGTGGGCCATAAGCCACTGCTGGAGGGGCGTGTCCTCCTGTCCCTCGTCCAGCACCTGGTACTCCACCGAGACGATGTCCACCGCCAGACCGGCCTGGTGCTCGCTGGTGCCGGGGCGGGCCACCCACACGGCGGCCTGCTCCTCCGCCGTCGCCCGGTCGGAGCCCTGGTCTATGTAGAACTGGACCTTCCGCTCATAGAGCTGGGACTGCTTGTCCCAGGTGCGGAAGGAGGAGCAGATCAGGGGGTTGTAGCCAGCCGCCCGGGCGTCGTCCATCATCTCCTGAAGGGCCGGATAGATCCGGCTGTCCACAGCGTGGCCGTTGGACAGCTCCGTCAGCTCCCCGGCCTCATAGTCCTCCGGCAGAGGGTTTTCCCAGTTGATGAGCTGCAAATTCCAGGCGGTGGTGTCCACAGCGGGGATCTCGGGCTCCTGGGCGATGGGGGAGCTGTCGGGGATCTCAGGCTCCGCCGGTTCCTGGACGCCGGCGTCTCCGGTTGTCTCGGAACCGGTGTCTGAGGCATCCGTGCCGCCGCTGTTCTCGCCGCTGTCCTGGCCGTCCTCCGAAGGAGCGGCGCCGTCCGTCTGGTCCGCGCCGTCCGCGACGGCGGGGTCCTCGCTCTTCGCCGGGGCCTGTTCGGTGGCCTGCCCGAGAATAAAGCCTCCACAGAAAAGGACGAGGCATAGAAGCAAAAGCAGCGCCGGAAATTTCCGCCTGCGGCGGCGGACCTTGCGGCGGACAGCGCGGCTGACGCGCTCCTGGTCGCTGACGTCCCAGTCAATATGTTCGTTCTTATGTGCCATAGGAAAACCTCCTGATTGCCTGGGGTGCTTGTCCCTTCCCGGCGGGTGAATCTTTTGTTCGGCCCGCCGGGGCGCCCCGGCGGCCTTCACACGTATAGACGGAGGAGAGGGGAAAAATGTTTCAAAAACGCGGGGCGAAAAAGGAATCAGGCGTCAGCCAGGATTTCCGCCTTGCGCTGGAGCAGATCGTCCCCCAGAAGCAGCGCCTGGACCTGCTCAAAGCCCAAACGGGCGATGGTGTCCGCGAACCGCTCTCCCGCCGTCCCCTGGTCCTTGAAGAGCAGGATGGCCTTCTCCACCAGGGCCAGGACCTCCTCCTCGCTGGTAAACATGTGGTCCATGGCCTGTCCCTGGGCGGAGCGCTTGCCCCACCGGCCACCCAGATAGACCTTGTAGCCGTTGACGTACTGGTCGGCGGCGTGGAAGGGGCACTTGCCCACGCAGCGCCCGCAGTGGTTGCAGGCCGCCGGGTCGATGACCACTTTGCCGTCCTCCAGATGGGCCACATGGATGGGGCAGTTCTTCTCCATCTGGCAGACCTTGCAGCCCCGGCATTTCTCCAGATCCACCACCGGCAGCCGCTGGCCCACGATGCCCACATCGTTGAGGTCCGGCTTCAGGCAGTTGTTGGGGCAGCCGCCCACGGCGATCTTGAACTTGTGGGGCAGCTTCACCTGACGGTAGCCCTCATAGAACAGGCGGTGGACCTTCTCCGACAGGGCGAAGGTGTCGATGAGGCCGTACTGGCAGGTGGTGCCCTTGCAGGACACCACGGGCCGAACCTTGGCGCCGGTGCCCCCGGTCTCCAGGCCCCGCTCCGCCAGGAAGGCACGCAGGGGTTCGATATTCTCATAGGGGACCCCCTGGATCTCCAGGGTCAGCCGGGCGGTCATGGTCACCTCTCCGGAGCCGAACTGCCGGGCGGCCTGCGCCACGGCGGTCATCTGCTCGCCGGTGAGCTTGCCGTTGACAGTGATGACCCGGACGTTGAAATGGTCCGCCGTCCGCTTGTCCCACAGGCACCCCAGCCCCTTTACCCGGGCCACCTCATCTTTGGGCAGTGAACATTTGATTGTGTCGGGGGACAGGACCTGGATCTCGCTGGCGTCGAATGTCTGCATAGACTGCTCCTCCTTTATTGATCGCTTCCCAAACATATGACGCTACTATTATAGTGTCGGCCCCGTCCCCTGGCAAGAGGAAAATCCCAACCCGGTCTTGCTCTTTCGGAAAAAATCGGATATACTATAATTTACTATGCTTTATCTCACATGGATTCACTGACAGGAGCGAAGCGGATGGACAATCAGTATCCTTTCAGCATATCAGAGGAGGAGCGGGCCCGGCGGCGGGCCCAGCGGATCGCCGCCCGGCGGCAGCGCCAGCGGGAGCGGCGGCGGCGTTTGCTGCTGCGGGCGGTTCCCGCGGCGGCGCTGCTGTGCGTGGCGGTGGGGCTGCTGGCCTTCAGCACCGGGGGCCATGCGGAGGACGCCGGCAGCGGGAAGGCGATCCGACCCGTCCAGGTCCGCCACGAGACGGGGAACACGGCCCAGGCGGCGGCTGTGTCTCTTATGACAAAGGCGGCGCCGGCGATCTCCTATGCCGCCGTGGCAACGGAGGACACCGCCCAGGTGGGGGAGGAGCTGGCCAGCCAGTACGCCGTGGTGGTGGACCTGGGGGAGGGGACCATCCTGGCCCAGAAAAACGCCGACGCGGTCATCAGCCCCGCCTCCATGACCAAGATCCTCACCGTCCTGGTGGCGGCGGAGGAGGTGGCGAACCACGGCAGCCTGGACGACACGGTGGTCATCGACTTTGATATCACCAACTACTGCTACCTCAACGAATGCTCCGTGGCGGGCTTTCTCAAGGACGAGGCGGTGACGGTCCGGGACCTGTTCTACGGGGCCATCCTGCCCTCCGGGGCCGACGCCTGCCTGGGGCTGGCCAAGTACGTGGCCGGGTCCCAGGAGGACTTTGTGGTCTTGATGAATGAGAAGGTGGAGGAGCTGGGGCTCAGCGACACGGCCCACTTCGCCAACTGCATCGGCCTGTATGACGACGCCAACACCTGCACCGTCTACGACATGGCCATGATCCTGAAGGCGGCCCTGGACAACGAGCTGTGCCGCCAGGTCCTGACCACCAAGGTCTATGAGATCCCCGCCAGCGAGGCCCACCCGGAGGGGATGGTCCTGTCCAACTGGTTTTTGCGGAAGATCGAGGACCACGTGCCGGAGGGCCTGGAGGTCCTGGGGGCCAAGACCGGCTTTGTGGACGAGTCCGGCAGCTGCGCCGCCAGCTACGCCCAGCTCAGCGGCGGCGGCGAATATATCTGTGTCACCGGCAACGCCTTCAGCTCCTGGCGGTGTATCAAGGACCACGTCCAGCTTTACACCACCTATCTCCCCGGCCTGGAGCCTGTGCTGGAGTGAGGCGGGGATATCCGATCATACAGCAAAACGAGGGACGCGGCTTATGCCGCGTCCCTCGTTTGATCTTTCTGGTTCTGGTTTTACCGGGCCATGAACCGGGAGAGGAACTCCCTGGTCCGCTGCTGCTTCGGGGCGGCGAGGACCTCCTCCGGCTTCCCCTCCTCGCAAATGATCCCATCGGCCATAAACACCACATGGGTGCTCACATCCCGGGCAAAAGCCATCTCGTGGGTGACCACCAGCATGGTCATGCCGTTTTGCGCCAGGTCCTGCATGACGGAGAGCACCTCTCCCACCATCTCCGGGTCCAGGGCGGAGGTGGGCTCGTCAAAGAGCAGCACCTCCGGCTCCATGGCCAGGGCCCGGGCGATGGCCACCCGCTGCTTCTGGCCGCCGGAGATCTGCCGGGGCTTGGCGTTGATGTAGGGGGCCATTCCCACCTGGTCCAGGTATTTCATGGCGTTCTCCCGGGCCTCTTCCTTGGACTTCTTCAATACCTTGACCTGTCCCACCATGCAGTTCTCCAGCACCGTCATGTTGTTGAACAGGTTGAAGGACTGGAACACCATGCCCATCTTGGACCGGTACCGGGAGGCGTTCACCCCTCTGCCGGTCATGTCCTGGCCGTGGAAAAGGATCTGGCCGCCGGTGGGCGTCTCCAGCAGGTTGATGCACCGCAGCAGGGTGGACTTGCCGGACCCGGAGGCGCCGATGATGCTGGTCACGTCCCCGGCCCGGACGGTGAAGTCAATGTCCTTCAGGACCTGGTGGCTGCCGAAGGCCTTGCTGAGGTGCCGCACTTCCAAGATCGTGTCGTTCATTACCGTCCCCCCCTATTCCGTCCGTGCTTCAACTCCTGACGCTTGCGTTCCCGCTGTTCCTCGGTGAGGGCGCCCTCCGTGCTGCGCTCGTCAAAGGGCGTGCCCCGGCTGGGGTGGCTGTAGGTGCCGGCGGCCATGACCAGCTGGTCCGCCTGGGCCAGCTCATAGCTGTCGCTGCCGTCCAGACGCCGCTCCAGCAGCCGCAGCAGGAAGGAGGCGATGAGGGTCATGGTCAGGTAACCGATCATCTCGATGGCGGCGGACTGGAAGTACATATAGTTGTTGCCCACGATGTTCCGGTGGACGGCGAAGAACTCCGTGAAGCCGATGATGAACATCACCGAGGTGTCCTTGATGTTGATGATGAAGTTGTTGCCGATCTGGGGGATGATGTTCCGGAAGGCCTGGGGCAGGATGACGCTGGTCATGGTCTGCACGTGGGTCATGCCGATGGCCTTGGCCCCCTCGGTCTGGCCCGGGTCGATGGAGATGATACCGCCCCGGACGGATTCGGCCATATACGCGCCGGTATTGATGGACACGATGATCAGCGAGGCCGCCCACATGCCCATATAGCCCCGAAACTGCAGGGCCTGATCGGTGAAATAGGGCAGGCCGTAGAAGATGAACACCGCCTGCAGCACCATGGGCGTGCCCCGGAACACCTCCACATAGACGCGGACGACCACCCGGACAAGCTTGAGGAAAAAGCGCTTCACAGCGTTGTCCTGCTTGGTGTAGGGGATGGTGTTGAGCACGCCGCAGGCAAAGCCGATGACACAGCCGATCAGGGTAGCCGCCACCGCCAGAATCAGGGTGTTGCGCATTCCCACCAGGTACTGCATCCAAAAGGCGTCCCACAGCCTGCCCATGTCCATGACAAGTTCAATTAGTTTATCCATGGGAAAACTCCTCTCCTCTGTGAAAGCGCCGGGAGGGCGGCCGCCCTCCCGGCGAAAAAGAAACGGATCAGATCTCGGGCTGGACGGCGATGGCCTCGTCCATGAGGGCGTTGAAGTCATCCGCCGTCATGGTGGACAGGTAGCTGTTCAGAGCGTCCAGCAGGGAGGTGTTGCCCTTGACCACGGACATGCCGATGTTCACGTTCTCAGCCCGCTCCTCCTCGGTGGCGAACTGGAAGTCCCCGTCGGTGCCCTCGAAGTTCAGGATGACCAGGTCGTCATTCTTGGCCGCGGCGGCGGAGGCGGTGGGCAGGTCGGTGCAGATGAAATCCACGGTGCCGCTCTGGAGGGCCATGACCATGGCCGGGGCGGTGTCGGCGGGGGACTGGATCTCAGCGCCCTCGATCTGGGGCAGGCAGGTGTCATACCAGATGGTGCCGGACTGGGCGGTGCAGGCGCCGGTGAGATCCTGAATGGAGGCGGCGCTGGCGTTGGGGGAGTCGGCGGTGGTGACGCACACGATGGTGGCGTAGTAATAGGGACCCGCCATATCCACCTCCGCCATACGCTCCGCCGTCATGGACTGGCCGGCGATGGCCACGTCGATGGTGCCGCTCTGGAGGCCGGCGGTGAGGCCGCCCCACTCCAGGGCCATGACCTCCAGCTCCCAGCCGTACTCGTCGCAGATCCGCTGGGCGATCATCACGTCATAGCCGTTGGCGTAGGAGCCGGGGTTGTTGGAGATGGGCACCGCGCCGTTGGAGTCGTCGGTCTGGGTCCAGTTGTAGGGGGCGTAGGTGCACTCCATGCCCACGGTGAGAACGCCGTCCTCCACACCCTGGATGGCGGAGCCACTGTCGGAGCTGTCGCTGGTCCCGCTGTTCTCAGCGGTGTTGGCGCCGGTGTTCGCGTCTGTGTCGCTGCCGGCAGTGTTGCCGGAGTTGCCGCCGCAGGCGGCCAGGGCCAGGGCCATCGTCAGGGCCAGGGCCAGGGCGAGCAGTCTTCTTGTCATGTCTTTGTTCCTCTTTTCCACAAAATTTTTGCAAAAAGAAATGCCATGAACCTGCGTCCATGGCAAACAAAGCAGACGGCCCGCTCCCCGGCGGATGTCTGTCCGTCAACCATGACAGCGCTCCACAGGGGTTCGGGTCCTGTGACAGTCCGCCGCATATTCTGCGGCAGCCCAGGAGGAGGAAGCTTGGGCGCGCATCCCTCGACCTTCGGCGGCGACGCCTTTCCCGGACCGGCATTTGCCCAAGCCGTGTCCGCTACTCATCGTAGCCGCGCCTCTATCATAGCGTTTCAATTTGGTACATATGTTACCATCGGTGCGCAGCCCTTGTCAAGAGAAAATTCGCCAAGATTTCCGTATTTTTCCCGGCGGCCTTTGGCATATCTCACCCGAAGGAGAGCTTTTTTCCAGAGGCCCGGCAAAGCGTCTTTGACACACATTTTGCAAGAAAAGGACCGTGAACTTGCAAAATGAAGATTTTTCAAAAATTTTTGCAATACAGCTTGCAAAATCGGCGCGACAGGGGTATACTCATGGTCGCTGAAACGTCGGGAACGGCGGACCGGGCCGGAGCGGGCCTGGATCATTTTGTGCTGAGAGGAGGCGTCTCCGGGGAGACCGGAGGCGTATGGCGGGATGAAGGGCCTGAACAGGCGGAGCGTGACGGAGTATTTCTGGGTCACCCTGGGGGCCGTGCTGGTGGCGGCGGGGGTATATTTCTTTAAATTCCCCAACAACTTCACCTTCGGCGGGGTATCGGGCCTGTGCGTGGTGCTGGCGGAGCTGCTGCCCTTTACCCCGGGGCGGCTGAACCTGTGGCTGAACCTGGCCCTGCTGGCGGTGGGCTGGCTAGCCCTGGGCCGGCGCTTCGCCGCAAAGACCGCCTGGGCCACGGTGGTCATCTCCCTGCTCACCGACCGGCTGGAGGTCTGGTGCCCTCTGACCGCGCCGCTGACCGACCAGCCCCTGCTGGAGCTGATCTTTGCCATCCTGCTCCCCGGAGCGGGGGCGGCGATCCTTTTTCAGCACGAGGCCAGCGGCGGCGGCACGGATATTTTGGCGGTGATCATGAAGGAGCGCTCCGGGGTGGAGGTAGGCCGGGGGCTGTTCCTCAGCGACGTGGCCATCACAGCTTCGGCGGCCCTGGTCTTTGACGTGGAGACGGTGCTCTTCTCCTGCCTGGGCCTGCTGGCCAAATCCGTGGTGGTGGACGGCATGATCCAGAATATGAATCTCTGTAAGTGCTTCACCGTCATCTGCGACGACGCGGAGCCCATCTGCCGCTACATTACCGAGAGCCTGGGCCGCAGCGCCACCGTCTGCCAGGGCCAGGGGGCGTTTTCTCACCAGTCCAAGTATCTCGTGTTCACCGCTCTGCGCCCCGCCCAGGCCTACCGCCTGCGGACCTATATCCACAGGGAGCAGCCCCATGCGTTCCTGATGATCTCCTCCAGCAGCGAGATCGTGGGGAAGGGCTTTATGGCGCTGTAGCGGCAGTCCCTCACTGGAAAAAATGATAAGAGGGTGCGGACCGTTTAGGTCCGCACCCTCAGCTTGTTGAAGGACTCCCTTCAGGAGTAGAAAGCTGCACAGCGCAGGGGGGAGCTCGAGGGGGCGAAGCCCGCCTCGAATCTTATCGAATGCCCCGCAAAGCCTTGCTGCGCAAGGCGTGCGGCGAGCGCAGCGAGGACTTTCACACTGCGTAGCTGTGTGAAAGTAACGGCATTTTCAGGCTGCGAAAAAGTCCGACAAGACTTTTTCGACAGCCTGAGGGTGCGGACCTAAAGGGTCCGCACCCTCAGCTTGTCTGGAAAGATCGTCCCGGGGGCGTGGAGCGGAGCCCTCACAGGTTCCCGGGATAGAAGGCCGCTATTTCCCCACGCAGAACCGCTCGAAGATCCGCTCCACCATGTCCTCCCGGACGGTGCGGCCGGTGAGCTCTCCCAGGGCGGAGAGGGCCGCCTCCCCGTCGGTGAGGGCCGCGTCGGGGGTGAGACCGGCAGCCAGGGCCTCCCGGGCACGGGATACGGCGGCCAGGGCCCGGGACACCGCCTCCTCCTGCCGGGCGTTGGTGAGGATCTGCCCCGGGGCCGCCTCCCCGGCGGGGAACAGCCTTTCCACCGCCGAAGCCAGGTCCTCCAGCCCCGCTCCGGTCCGGGCGGAGAGGGGGATCACGGCGGCGGGGGCCGGGAGACCCTCCAGGGGCAGGGCCGGCGGCGCGCTTTCCGGCCACAGGTCCGCCTTGGACCAGATCAGGAGCCAGGGGGTCTCCGCCCCGATCTCCCGCAGGACCTCCAGGTCCTCCGCCGACACCGGCCGGGACCCGTCCAGCACCGCCAGCACCAGCTGGGCCTGGGCCATGGCCTGCCGGGAGCGGTCCACCCCCAGCCGCTCCACCTGGTCGGTGGATTCCCGGATGCCGGCGGTGTCAATGAGCCGCAGGAGCACGCCCCCCACCACCGCCTTCTCCTCCACCGTGTCCCGGGTGGTCCCCGCCACGTCGGTGACGATGGCCCGGTCGTAGCCCACCAGGGCATTGAGGAGGCTGCTCTTGCCCACGTTGGGCCGGCCCACGATGGCGGCGGGGACGCCGGACCGCAGCACCCGGCCCCGGTTGGCGGTGGCCAGCAGGGCCCGGAGAGAGGCCTCCGCCTCCGCCAGGGCGGCGTCGATCTCCTCCCGGCCCGCGTCCTCGATGTCCTCGTCGGGGTAGTCCACCACGGCGTAAAACCGGCTGACCACCTCCAGGAGCCTGTCGTAGATCCCCTCCACCCGGCGGCGGAGGCTGCCTCCCAGCTGCTCCACGGCGTTCCGTGCGGCTTGTGCTGTCTCCGCCTCGATGAGATCGATGACCGCCTCCGCCGCCGTCAGGTCCATCCGGCCGTTGAGGAAGGCCCGCTTGGTGAACTCCCCCCGGCCCGCCTGCCGGACCCCGGCGGCGAAGAGGGCCCGGAGCCCCTCAGCCAGCACCACCGGGGAGCCGTGGCAGTGGAACTCGGCGCTGTCCTCCCCGGTGTAGCTGTGGCCGGCGGCAAAGGTCACCGCCAGACACCGGTCGATGACCTGCCCCCCCTCGTCCAGGAGAACGCCCAGGACCATCTGCCGCCGGGGGTGGTCCGACAGCTTCCGCCCGTCCAGAGGGCGGAACACCCGGTCGGCGGCGGCCAGGGCCTCGGGCCCCGACACCCGGAGGACCC
>DVGP01000138.1 GCA_018712665.1 Candidatus Pelethomonas intestinigallinarum
GTCAATTATAATGCCAAACTGCTTAAACACCCAACAGCCAAACCGCCCCGCACACCTCGCCATATATTTTCAGTTGATTCAAAAATACGGCATTTATCTACCTATGTCAAGATGGGAAATTGTTACGGTAATGTCAAAAAAAGAAAGTCCCTGTGACCTCTCGATCACAGGGGCTTACCTTTTTATGGAGGCGACACCCGGATTTGAACCGGGGAGTGAGGGTTTTGCAGACCCTTGCCTTACCACTTGGCTATGTCGCCAGGTACAAATAAAAAATGGAGCGGGCGACGGGGCTCGAACCCGCTTCCGGCATCCCACGAATGGCAGGCCATTCGCAGGAGCCCTGCCGAACCTCTCATCTCACGCGCCTTCGGCGCCGGTGGAGGCAGCGGGTCCTCTCTCTCGTCGGAAAATCCTTCTCCTGCACGGGAAAACCGGTTAATAAAAAATGGAGCGGGCGACGGGGCTCGAACCCGCTACCTCCACCTTGGCAAGGTGGCGCTCTACCAGATGAGCTACGCCCGCAAATGGTGCCTCCGGTCGGAATCGAACCAACGACACGCGGATTTTCAGTCCGCTGCTCTACCAACTGAGCTACAGAGGCATATGGGGCACTTGCGTGCCCGCATGGAAAATGGCGACCCAGAACGGGCTCGAACCGTCGACCTCCAGCGTGACAGGCTGGCGTTCTAACCAACTGAACTACTGGGCCATGTTCCCTGTTCGGCCGGGTCCTAACCTAAGATCCTTAAGCGGAGTGGTGGGAACAACTGGACTCGAACCAGTGACCCCCTGCTTGTAAGGCAGGTGCTCTAACCAGCTGAGCTATGCTCCCGAAGGACCGCAGCGCCGAACGGCAAGGGTTATTATACTAAAACCTACCCCCGCTGTCAATAAGAATTTTCAGATTTTCAGGAAAAATTTTATAGTGCCCTGCCAGGCGTCTCTCCCCGCCCAACTCCGCCTTGACAGCCCGGGGCGGGGCCTCTATAATTTGTGCGGATCATACTGGCCGGGTCCGCCCGGCGGAGGGAGAGAACTATGAAGCGATCCTGGTACGAACAGCTCCTGGACGGTGAGCTGGCCGTGATGGCCCTGCTGCGCTGGCTGGTAGTGGGTGGACTGACCGGCCTTGTATGCGGTCTGGCGGGCGGCGCCTTTTCCTATGTTCTCGCCTGGGTCACCCAGACGCGGGAGGCATACCCCTGGCTGCTGTTCTTCATGCCTATAGCGGGGCTGCTCATCGTGTGGAGCTACCAGACTCTGGACATGGCCAACGACAGCGGCACCAACCAGATCATCGCCAGCGTCCGCAGCGGGGAGAAGCCCCGGCTGCGGCTGGCCCTGCTGATCTTTTTCGGCGCGGCCCTGACCCACCTCACCGGGGGCAGCGCCGGCCGGGAGGGGGCGGCCCTTCAAATCGGCGGTTCCCTGGCGGCCACGCTGGGCAAGCGGCTGCGGCTGGACGAGCGGAACATGAACCTCATCGTCCTGTGCGGCATGAGCGCCCTGTTCACCGCCCTGTTCGGCACCCCGGTGGCCGCTACCGTGTTCAGCATGGAAGTGGTCAGCGTGGGTATCCTCCACTACTCCGCCCTGTTCCCCGGCCTCTTCGCCAGCCTGGTATCCCTGGGGGTCACCCGGCTCATGGGCCTGGAAGCGGAGGGCTGGGCCCTGCTGGGGACGCCGGAGCTGACCCCCCTGTCCGCTCTCCAGGTGGGGGGGCTGGGGATCGGGTGCGCCCTGGTGGCCATTCTGTTCTGCACCGCCATGCACACCACCGTCAAGCGCTATCAGTCCATGTTCCCCAACCCCTACGTGCGCATCCTGGTGGGGGCGGCGCTGGTCATCGCCCTCACCTGCGTGGAGGGCAGCGGGACCTACAACGGCGCGGGCAGTGCGTTCATCTCCGCTGCCCTGGCCGGAGAGCAGGCGGTCCCCTGGGCCTTCCTCCTCAAGATCGCCTTCACCGCCCTGACCCTGGGGGCCGGGTTCCGGGGCGGCGAGATCGTCCCCACCTTCTTCATCGGCGCCGCCTTCGGCTCCGCCGTCGCCCCTCTGCTGGGGCTGGACCCCGCCTTTGGGGCGGCCATCGGCCTCATCGCCCTGTTCTGCGGGGTGGTCAACTGCCCCCTGGCCAGCATCCTGCTGAGCGTGGAGCTCTTCGGCGGGGGGACGGTGTTCTTTGCCCTGGCCTGCGCCCTGAGCTATCTCCTCAGCGGCCGGTTCTCCCTCTACAGCAGCCAGAAGATCGTCTACTCCAAGCTGGAGCCCCGGTACATCGACGCCAGCGCCAGGTGACATATTCAGACAACACAGGACACGAAAAGCCGGGGGCGAACATCGCCCCCGGCTTTTTGTGTCTCACTCAGAGCTTCTTCTCAAAGTAGTAAAAGGTCTCATCCTCCCCGGACGCCCTCATGCAGGCGGAGAGCATCTTCCGGGACGCCTCATTCTCCTTGTAGCACTTGGCCACCAGCCGGTACAGGCCCAGCTCGTAGAGGCTCCACTCCGCCGCCCGGCGGAAGGCCTCGGCCCCGTAGCCCTGCCCGGCAAATTCCGGCAGGATGCGGCAGCCCAGCTCTGCGCCGCCTCGGTAGTCGAACCGGTAGAGCACCGCCTCCCCGATGAATTTCCCCTCCAGGCGGATGGCGAAGTTCACCGCCTGGCGGTGGTCAAAGTCGTGGCGGGCCACGTCCAGGAAGTAATTCTCTGTCAGCTCACCCTTCAGGTCCCGGCGGTAGTCGTAGCCCCACCAGCGGTTGCGCTCGTCGTCCAGGCACAGGCGGTTGTATTCCGCCCTGTCCTCCTCTGTGAGGGCGTTCAGGGTCAGGCGCTCCGACCGCAGCGCTGGGATCTTGTCCAGCAGAGACAGCTCATTCCGGGTCCGCAGGCGGATCTTGGCCCCCATGTCCGCGGGCAGGTACTGGAGCTTGCTGGTCCGCAGGCCCCGGTCCCCGGCGTCGTCCTCCCGGTTGATCCACCGCAGCCCCTGGGCGAAGCAGGCGGCGAAGGACTGGACCATGGTGGGGTAGACCCCCTCGTACTGGGGCAGGCCCTTCTCAATGTGGCAGATCAAGGTGTCGCCGCAGACCTCGCCCAGGGCGATGGCCAGGAACTTCCCCTCCAGCTCGATGGCACCGGCCTTCACCCAGGGCTTCCCCACCTGGCGCATGAGCTTCCGGGCGGCGCACAGCTCCTTCTTGGCCAGGGCGTTGTCCTTGTTGAAGATCTGGTGGAACTCCTCCCAGAAGGCTTCCACCGCCTCCGCGTCCTCCGGGGTGAGGGGACGGAAGCGGGCGTCGGGATAGAGCTTGCGGAACTTGTTGATATGGTTGCGCTGGCCGGAGTACCGCCGGCCGGCAAAGGTGATGAAGTCCTCCGCCCGGTAGAGGTAGTCCTGCCACAGCCGGTCGTTGTCCACGGTGGTGTAGGGGTAGCGCTCCATCAGGTGCTCCCGCTCCTCCGCGGGCACCACGCCGAAGGCGGGAGCGATCCCCTTCTCCAGGCACCAGCGGTCGATCTCGTCCAGGGCGGCGTCGACGTCCCCCTCCCCCGGCAGGGGTACCGGGTAGTCGAAGAGGTAGCCGGAGTGTTCGGTGTGGTTGAGGACCACCAGGCAGCCGTTGGTCTCGGCGAACACAGGATGCCTGTGGGACCGCCACATGAGCTTGACCCCCACGGAGTACTCGCACAGCCGGTAGGTGCAGCCGCTGTAATACTTGCGCAGCCGTGCCGCGCTTTTTACTTGGACAGGTTTAAAATCCAACATACAGGTATCGCGTTCACTTCTCTTTCGTTAAAATTCAAAAAAGTGCAAGCACTTTTTTGAGAAAGGTCCACGGCCCAGCGCCGCGCCTCGGCTACGCCTCGACGCTATGGGCCGCAAAGTGTTTTCCGACGTACACGCCGCCGGAAAAACGATCTCACTTGTTTTCGCCGTCTGCGGACGGCGAAACTCTGCGAGGCTTTTCCGCCAACGCCGTGTCCACAATGTGGACATTCAGGTGGTTGTAGGTCATGGTCAGGCCGTCCTCGGCAAAGCAGCGGCGAATCTCCTCCAGGGAGCTGTTGTAGGCGTCCCAGTAGTTCTCCGTCTTTGCCCAGAACCGGACGCGGTATGTGATGGCGCTCTCCCCATAGGCGGAGAGCACCACCTGGGGCGCGGGGTCCGGCAGCACCCCCGCCGTCCGCTCCACCGCCCGCAGGCAGGCGGCCCGCACCGCCTCGGTGCCGTCGTCGTAGGAGGCGGAAACGCCGTGGTCCACCCGGCGGATTCCCCGGGTGGTGTAGTTGATGATCTTGCCGTCCACCAGCTTGCTGTTGGGCAGCATGACCCGCAGGCCGTCATAGGTGTCCAGCTTGGTGTGGGTCAGGCTGATCTCCGACACCGTCCCCTCGCCGTCGTCGGTGGCCACATAGTCTCCCAGGGTAAAGGGCCGTGAGAAGAGGATCACCAGCCCGCCGGCCACATTGCTCAGCACATCCTGCGCCGCCAGGGAAATCGCCAGGCCGAACACGCTGAACAGGGCGATGAGGGACGTCACCGGGATGCCCAGGCTGTCGGCCACGATCAGCACCGTCAACACATACAGCACTGCCCGCACGGCCCCCAAAATATACTTCCTGACCCGCTCCTCCAGGTCTCCCCGGGCCAGCAGCCGCTTGGCCAGGGAGCTCACCAGCCGTGTCACCAGCAGGCACACCGCCAGCAGGATCAGGGTGTACAGCACCCTCCCCAGCGTCAGAGACCCTAAGCTCAGCTTCAGGGCCTCCTCCAGCTGAGAGGTATCCACAGAAGTCTCCATCCTTACGCGCTCCTTTCCGCCGCGCCGGGGAGGGGCGCGCTTCTAAAATTGTATTTTATCATATCTTTTGGCGCTTGAGAAGGTCCGTTTTTCTATTTTTTTGCCAGCCGGCGCGAAAAGGCGGCGGACGCCCGAGAAACGTCCGCCGCCGCGCTATTTCAGCCAGAGAGCGGAAGAATTCTCCCCCCCGGCTGTTTTCGCTCAGCAGCTCCAGCAGCTCGCACCGCTCCGCCAGCTCCCGGGGATACCGCTCCTCCTCCGGCCCGGGCGCTCCTCTCCGGGCCGCCCGGCCTACTGGTGGAGCTCCGCCACGATCCGCCGGGAGTAGCGGATGAACTCCCCCACCGCCGGGGCCGCCTCCTCCAGGGACTGGACGGCGATGCCGATGCGGCGGCAGGCCGGCGGGTCCAGGGGCAGGCGC
>DVGP01000139.1 GCA_018712665.1 Candidatus Pelethomonas intestinigallinarum
AGATACCGGGCCAGGACGATCTGGATGGCCACCAGGGCGGCCATCATCACCAGGCTGCGGGTGTTCAGGATGCTGTGTTTGGTACGCTTCATATGCGTCTCCTCCTTTTTGTGTTTCCCCGCCGGAGCGGGGCTGCTTAGGAGATAAAGTGCATTGAAGCTACTGCACAAGGCGCCGGTATGGAACGCCAGTCCCCCCGGGGACCGGGGCGGCTGCCTTTGCTGCGCGTCCACAGCAAAAATACCAATCCAGGCCGGGCGGGCGCGGCCATAGATTGGTATCATTACATCCGTTAGATTTGTGCGGTAGCGGATGCAGCATTACATCGTAGGCCCTATTTCTCGGGGGCCTTTCGTGCAAGGGCAACTTCCCAGCCGCTTGCCACTTTACGCGCAATGCTTACTCTACCAATCCTATTCAGTTGCATCTCCCGGGCATCCTTCCCCGAAAGACGGCAACATCATACACCATCCGCCGATGGATTGCAATATCTTTCACAAACTTTTTTCAAAAGATTTTCCTGCGCCGCCCGAGTCCCCGTCACCGGCCCTGGAGACCCGCCCCGATGGCCTTCATGCGGTTCAAGATGATGTCCCCGATGTTGGCCATATCCTCGGCGGTGAAGGCGAAGCGGAAATTGTCGGAGAACAGGATCTGGCCGCTGGGCGGGAACTCCTCGTCCCCCAGCCACAGCAGGAACTGCACCGTCAGTCCCGGCATCAGCTCCACCTGATAGCCCACATCGCTCCGGTCCAGGGTCGCGGCGGGCATCTTCTCCATGACGGCCCGCAGCAACTCCGGCTTTCCGCCGTAGGAGAAGGCGAAGCGCTTGACGCACCGGCCGGTGAACTGCTGGAGGTAGACCTCCCCCCAGGGGAACTCCCGGTAGGTCAGGTATTGCCCGGTGGGCATGGCGCACCGGCCGTCCAGCAGGTAGCGCAGCAGCAGGATCCGCTCCGGGTTGCTCAGGGCCCGGGGCCCCGCCACGGTGAAGTCCGGGTGGCTGACGGTGAAGGGCTCCCCCAGCAGGGTCATGGCGATGGTTTTCGTCTCCTCATCCCAGGGCAGGGCGCACCGGGCCGCCATCTCCGCCGGGTCCCCGGCCTGAAATCGCTTCACATAGAACTCCAGCGGGAGCTCCTCCTTGTTGTTCTTGCCGTAGATCGGTTCCATAGACGTGTCCTCGTTTTTTCTGATATGTGGTATTGTCTCATAAACAGCGGCGTTCGTCAAGGCGGGGCGACGGCCAGTGCCGCGCCCTACAGGTCCCGGGGCCCCCGGTCCAGGACCTTGTTGATGAAGAGGAAGTACACCGCCACGCTGACCGCCGGGGCCACGATGTCGGAGATCGCCTCCGCCCAAAAGGCGTACCGGGCCTCCAGGAACACCGGGATGATGAAGAGCGCCAGAAAGTACACCAGCTTGCGGAAGAAGGACAGGGAGAAGGCGATGCGGACCTGGCCCATGGCGGTGAAGCCGTCCACGATCTCGTACTGGACACCCAGGGGGATGATGGCGGCGGTGCACACCCGGATGGCCCACAGGGACAGGTCGGCCACCTCCCCGTCCCCGTTGAACAGAGCCACAAACAGGGGACCGGCCACCCGGGCCAGCAGGAACAGCAGGGCGGTGTAGGCCACGCAGAGCTTGACAATCTCCCGCTGGGCTTTCAGGACCCGCTCCCTGTTTCCCGCCCCGAAGTTGAAGGACAGGATGGACTGGGTGCCGCCGGAGATGCCCCCCAAGGGCATGGTGACCACCAGCATAAAGCTCTGGACAATGGTGGAGACGGTGACCAGCATGTCCCCCTGCTCCGGCCCGCCGTAGCGCTGGAGCACGGCGTTCATGGCGATGATCATGATGTTGTCCACGGCGATGATGAGGAAGGGGCTGAAGCCGATGGCCAGGATGTGCCCCATGAGGGACAGGCGGTAGCCGCCGAAGCTCAGGCGCAGGCGGGTGCGCTTCCCCAGCAGGAAGAGGAGGCCGTAGGCGGCGCTGCCCATCTGGCTGAGGACCGTGGCCAGGGCCGCCCCGGGGACCCCCATGCCCAGGGCGAACATGAAAATGGGGTCCAGCACGATGTTCAGGACCGCGCCCAGCAGCACCAGGCGCATGCTGACCTTGGCGAAGCCCTGGGCCAGGATCAGCTGGCTCAGGCCCGTGGAGAGCAGGGCGAAGACCGTGCCGGAGATGTAGACGGTAAAGTAGGCGTCGGCGTAGGGGTAGGTCACATCGCTGGCGCCGAAGAGGTAGAGCATGGGACGGCGCAGGGGCAGGATGACGGCGGTGAGGACGGCGGCGGCCGTCAGAAGCATGAGCAGGCAGTTGGAGAGGATGCGCTTTGCCCGCTCCTCATTGCCCTGGCCCAGGCTCATGCCGATCAGCGGCGAGCCCCCCAGGCAGATGAGGGAGGCCACGGAGCCCACCATGGTCACCACGGGGCCGCAGACCCCCACCCCGGCCAGGGCGATGTCCCCGATCTCCGGGATGTTGCCGATGTAGATGCGGTCCACGATGCTGTAGAGCACGCTGACGAACTGGGCCAGCATACTGGGGAGGGCGATGCGGAGCACAAGGGAGCGGATGGGGTCCCGTCCCAGGTCATTTTCCAGAGCCATGGCGGCGTTCCTCCTTAAAAATCAGTGATAAAAGGCGCGGAAATTATAGCACTTGCCGCCGCCTGTGGCAAGATGGAAAGGAGAGAAATTTCCGGCGGCGCCGGCGGACTGGGCGGACCTGAAAAAAAGTGAGGCGGAAGGCAAAATTTCTATGGAAAGTTTGGAGGAAAGGGCGTATGATAGGGACAACACCTTCCAGGGAGGAAAGCCCCTATGATCTTTTACTTTTCCGCGACAGGCAACAGCAAATACGTGGCCGAGCGGGTCGCCGGCGCTACGGATGATCACCTGATCTTTCTGCGGGACGCTATCCGCAGCCGCTGCTATCACTTTGACGTCAGTCTGGAGAAGCGGATCGGCTTTGTGGTCCCCGCCTACTGCTGCGGGCTGCCCAGCATCCTCAACTTCTTCGTGGATAAGCTGCGGCTGAGCGGGTATGAGGACCAGTACGTCTACCTGGTGCTGACCTGCGGCTCCGCCACCGGCGACGCGGCGGGCCAGCTGGGGAAGCTGCTGGGGAAGAAGGGGATCGCCCTCAACGCCCAGTTTGCCGTGCCCATGGTGGATAACAATGTGACCGCCCACAAGATTCCGGACCGGGAGGAGATCGACCGGCGGCTGGACGGGGCGGAGGAGTATATCGACGAGGCGTGCCGGGCTATCCGGGCCCGGGGCGCCGGGGACTACAACCGCTGCCAGGGGGCTCTGCCCGGAGCCTTGACCGCCGCGTCCTATCCCGCCTACGCCTTTGGCCGGTCCACCAAGCCCTTCGTGGTTACTGGCGCCTGCATCGGCTGCGGCCTGTGCCAGGAGATCTGTCCCTGTGGGGCCATTACCCTCACCGACGGGCGGCCCGCCTGGACCAAGCCCCAGTGCGTGCGGTGCCTGGGCTGCCTCCACCGCTGCCCCGCCGAGGCCATCCACTGGAAGAAGCCCAGCGAGGACCGGGGCCGCTACCGCAACCCCCGGGTGGAGCTGTAGGCGAGCAGGACGGCTTTTATCAATAAACGGGACTTTTTTGACGGCAAGAGGCCGCCGCGGAGCAAAACGCTCCGCGGCGGCCTCTCCTTGCTTATGACGCCCACCGCGCCGCCAGCGCCTCCAGGGCCGCCAGCAGGTGTCGGCTGTCCTCCCCGCCGGGGGCCATGTAGGTGATGTAGGCCGCCAGATTCCCCCGGACCGCCACCGCCTCCAGGTCGCCGCAGACCCAGGC
>DVGP01000140.1 GCA_018712665.1 Candidatus Pelethomonas intestinigallinarum
CTGTCGGTGATGAGGGCGCTGCCGGAAGGATTTTCCGCCGGGATGCTCTGGCTGCCGGAGTCCTCCGCCTCGGCCTCCTCATCCTCCTCGCCGTCATCCCGGTCCTGGGCCACGTCGTCGGCGGAGGTGCCATTGGTGATCCAGCTGGGGGGCGTGCTGTCGTCCGCCGCGGCCCAGGGCAGGGCGGTCAGCAGGACCAGAACCGCCAGCAGCAGGGTGCAAAGTCGTTTCCGCATGGTTTTCTTCCTCCTTGTCGGGCCCGCGCCGTGAGGCGCGGGGTAGAACTCAAATCGCCGTCTCCAGGGCCCACACACGGCCCTGGGCGGTGTAGATGATAGATACCTGACCGGTTAGAGAAGTCTCCGGCACGTAGAGCGCGAAGCTGCTGTCCTCCAGCAGGAAGGCCTCGTACCAGCCCTCCGCCGCAGCCAGGTAGACCCGGCTGTCCGTGTCTGCCGCCTCCGGCAGCGTGCCGGTGACCAGAACATAGCCCGGCAGCTCCTGAGAGCCCTGGGCGGCGAGGGCCAGTAGGCCGCCGTCTCCCGGCTCCGCCGCTCCCGCCTCCCCCAGAGGGGCGGGCATGACGGGGACATAGCGGATGAGATAGTCTATGTTCCGCTCCACCAGCTCCAGTACCACCGTGTCCGCCTCACGCTGGGCGATCATGTCCAATCGGATGGGCATGGCCCGGGAGAAGAGGGCCTGGCCGAAGCTCTCCGCCAGGTAGGGGTAAAGCAGATTGCCGAAGGAGTCCCGGAATAGGAGCAGGGAGCCCTCCCCGCCGCCGGTGGTCATGATGGTCTGGTTCTCCGCCGAGCGGATGGGCACGTCGTAGGTAAAGGTGAAGGCCCCGCCGCAGACCGGGGCGGGCTCCGCCAGGCCGCCGGTGGGGAAGAGCATCTCATAGAGGTCCCCCAGGTGCTCTCCCTCGGCGAAGGGTCCGGTGAAATAGGCGCTCTCACGGCCCAGGGCGGCGTTCACGGCGTCGGCGGCCAGAGCCGCTCCCCGGTCGTTCCAGTGGGAGTCCTGGGCGAAGTAGAGGACCTCCTCCTGGCCCTCAAAGGCGGCAAAGAGGTCCAGATAGGCCACGTTTTCCGCCGCCAGGGCACGGGCCAGGGTGTCGGCGTTGCGGCCCTCGGACAGCCGGGTCAGATCCGGCATATTTTCGTCGTAGAGGGAGTTCTTGTTGGGGGCGATGGTAAAAAGGAACTCCGCCCCCTGGCTCCGGCAGTACTGGTCCACCAGAGCCAGATTCCGGGCGGCGGAGAAGATCTCCCGCTCATCCAGAAGGTCCGCCCCCACATAGTCGTCCACTGTCTCTCCGTAGTAGAGCCAGCCATTCGACCCCAGGATGACCTGGTCGGAGATGGAGGTGTGCAGCGCCCGGACGTTGAGCAGGGACCAGGCCTCGATCATCTCCTGGCGAAGGAAGTGGCTGTCCTCCACGTAGGCGGTCAGCTCCGTAAGATAGTCCGGGTTCAGCTGCCCGGACGCGTCCACCAGGGAGGGCGGGGCGGCCAGGACCTGGTTCCCTCCCGCCGTATCGCCGCTGTCCGGCAGGAGCATCCCCAGGGAGGGGACCAGACACAGCGCCAGGATCAGAGCGGCAAAAACGCCGTACCAGAAATTGCTTCTGTTCTTCATAGCGCCCCTCCCCTAAAACTGGGCATAGATGAAGCTCTCAAAGCCTCCCGCGGCCACCGCCGGCAGGCACAGGCAGAAGAGGGCGGCGGCCAGAAGGAAGCAGACGCTCTCGGCGGCGGCCCGGCCTCTGGTCCCCAGCCTCTCCGCCGCGGCGGGAACTATGGGCAGGGAGGCCGCGGCCCCCACAGCCAGGGCCAGCCACTGGGCCGGCGTCACCAGCTCCAGCAGCAGGGCGGCCTCCCCCGTCAGGGCAAAGCCCGTGAAGCAGGCGCGGAGCACCTGCCACGCCTCGCCAATGCTCCCGGCCCGGAAGAGGACGAACCCCAGGGCGGCTACCGCCAGGGTATACACATGGCCCAGCCCACGGAGAGGACGAGAGACTGGCTTTCCACCCTTGCGGCCCACACCCAGGGCGCTCTCGAAGACGGCGAACAGCCCGTGCCATGCGCCCCACAGCACGAAGGTCCAGCTGGCCCCGTGCCACAGGCCGCTGAGGAGGAATACCAGGAACTTATTCACGTAGGTTCTGACCCGGCCGCGTCGGCTGCCCCCCCAGGGGGATGTAGACGTAGTCCCGGAACCAGAGGGAGAGGGACAGATGCCAGCGCCGCCAGAACTCGGTGACGGAGGCGGCAGCGTAAGGGTAGCGGAAGTTCTCCGGGGATGTGAAGCCGAACATGGCGGCAAGGCCGACGGCCATGTCGCTGTAGCCGGAGAAATCGAAGTAAATCTCCATGAGGCAGGCCAGAGCGCCCAGCCAGCCGGTGCGGACGTCCCCGCCGCTCCCCAGAGCGAACACCTCGCCCGCCACTGCCGCGGCGGGGGCGGAGAGGAGGACCTTCTTGGCAAGGCCGATGATAAACCGCCGCAGGCCCAGGGCCAGCTCCCGGGCGCCCGCCTGCCGGGCGGCAAGCTGGGGGGA
>DVGP01000141.1 GCA_018712665.1 Candidatus Pelethomonas intestinigallinarum
GAATCTGAGGGGCGGCCTCACCGCCTCCCGCTTCGCCGCCTTTCTTCTGTGCTGCGCCGGTGCGGCCTTCGCGGTCTGGGCCCTGCTGGACCGCTGGAGCGCCGGAGGCCGGCGGTGGGCCCTGTGGTGCAAGCGGATCATGCTGGTACTGATCGCTCTTGGGCTGGCCCTCTTCGCCGGGCTGGAGGCCTGGGTGATCTCCTGGGCCCGGACCGACGAGACCACGCCGGTGGAAGCAGTGGTGGTATTTGGGGCGGGGGTCAACGGGACGGAGCCCTCCCTGGATCTGCTCAGTCGGCTGGAGGCGGCCTTAGACTATGTGGGGGACAGGCCGGACATCTCCATCGTGGTCTCCGGCTGTCAGGGGCCGGGGGAGGACATCTCCGAGGCCCGGTGCATGGCGGACTGGCTCACCGGCCAGGGGGTGGCGGCGGACCGCATCCTCCTGGAGGACCGGGCCGCCAACACCGAGGAGAACGTCCGCTTCTCCCTGGAGCTGCTGGCGGAACACGGGGTGGAGACGACGGACAACATCGCCTTTGTCACCAGCGATTACCACCTGTGCCGGGGGGCCTACCTCTTCCGCCGCTATGGGGTCGCCGACCCGGTGCCCGTGGCGGCCCATATGCCGGAGCGGTACCGGGATTTGACGGTGGGATATTTTATCCGGGAGGCCTTCGCCATGGTGGCGGAGATCCTGCTGTGAATCTGACGAAAAACAATCAAAAACAGCCGCCGGACGGACCTCTTTACATGGTCCGCCCGGCGGCTTTCGATATGTATCGCTGTGAGTTTACGGCAGCAGCCCCAGGTGCTCCAGCAGGATCTTCAGCCCGATGAGGCAGAGGATCAGCCCGCCGGCGAAGGTGGCTTTGCTCTGGTACCGGCTGCCGAAGCGGTTGCCGATCCACACCCCGGCCAGAGAGATGATGAAGGTGGTGCAGCCGATGAGGGCGGCGGCGGGGCCGATGTCCACCTGGAGGAAGGCGAAGGTGATGCCCACCGCCAGGGCGTCGATGCTGGTGGCCACCGCCATGATCAGCAGCTCCCCCACCCGGAAGTCCGCCGGCCGGGCCTCCTCCTCGTGGAAGGCGTCCCAGATCATCTTCCCGCCGATATAGGCCAGAAGGATGAAGGCGATCCAGTGGTCCACACTGACGATGTACTGTTCAAACTGCTTGCCCAGGACCCACCCGATGGTGGGCATCAGCGCCTGAAACCCGCCGAAGAACACCGCCACCAGCAGGGCCTGCTTCCACTCCAGCTTTTTCATGCTCAGGCCGCGGCAGATGGCCACGGCGAAGGCGTCCATGCTCAGACCCACGCCCACCAGGAACAGCTCTGTGATTCCCATTTTCTTTTCTCCTGTTGTTTGATTTGTACAGCCTGTTTCCGCTCCCCGCCGCCCATGCCTGTGGCGGGGGAGAGGGGAGGCCCCTCCTTTCCGGTTCCCAGGCGAAAAAGAAAGGCCAGGCGCGCCGCGCCTGACCAAAAATTGCCCATGCACGGCTTCGCGCCATACATGAGTCTCGCTGATTAAGGCAAGCCAGACCCTGACCGGGCCAGCATGTTGACTTGCCGCGCGGAGGAGGACCCCCGCGCCACTACTCCCTCATGAGTATGTTATTTTTACCATATCCGGCGGGATTTGTCAACCCCGGACAGCTTCTCAGACCAGCAGGCCCACGCCCAGGCCCAGGATGGCCCCCATGAGGACCTGGAGGGGAGTGTGGCCCATGACCTCCTTCAGATCCTCCGCGAAGTCCTCCGCCGTCAGCCGCTCCACATGCTTCAGGATCTGGTTGACCAGCCGGGCGGTGTCCCCGGCGCTGCGGCGGACGTTGCAGGCGTCGTACATCACCACGGCGGATACCACCGCCGCCAGCGCGAAGAAGGGACCGTCGATTCCGTAGAGCTTTCCGATGGCGGTGGCGCAGGCCACCACCATGGCCGAGTGGCTGCTGGGCATACCGCCGCTGGAGACGAACCGCTTGGGCTCGAACCGCCGCAGCAGGATCAGCTCCAGCAGCACCTTGATGAGCTGAGCCAGAAACCAGGCCAGCAGGGCACAGTCGATGATGGGGTTGGTGGTGAGCATCCCGAAACGCACGGTCACTTCCTCCTCTCCGCCAGGTGGTCCGCCAAATTCAGCAGAAAGCCGCTGTCCGGAAGATCCGCCAGCGCCGCCTTGGCCTTGGCGGTCTCCTCCGCCACCAGGGCTTGGCAGGCCTCCAGCCCCAGCAGATCCACAAAGGTTCGCTTGCCCTCCGCCCGGTCCGAGCCGATGGGCTTGCCCAGCTCCCCCTGGTCCGCCACCACGTCCAGCACGTCGTCCCGGACCTGGAAGGCCAGGCCGATGTGGCAGCCGTAGTCCCGGGCCCGCTGCCGCAGGCCGTCATCCGCCCCGGCGGCCACACAGCCCAGCTCCGCCGCCGCCTGGAGCATGGCTCCGGTTTTCAGGCGGTGGAGCAGGCGGAGGTCGGTCTCGCCCTGGGCCAGATGGTCCACGTCCAGCACCTGGCCCGCCACCATGCCGCCGCCGCCGCAGGCGGCGGAGAGCACGGCCACGGCGTCGATCCGCTGCTGGGCGGTCATGGCCGGCGCGGCGGCAATGAGGCCGAAGGCCTCCCCCTGGAGGGCGTCCCCCGCCAGCACGGCCATGGTCTCGCCGTAGACCTTGTGGCAGGTGGGACGGCCCCGGCGCAGATCGTCGTCGTCCATGCACGGCAGGTCGTCGTGGATCAGGGAGTAGGTGTGGACCAGCTCCAGGGCGCAGGCGAAGGGCAGGGCCTCCCGCCACTGGCCACCCAGCATGTCGCAGAAAGCCAGGGTCATCACCGGCCGGACCCGCTTGCCCCCGGCGAGCAGGCTGTAGCGCATGGCCTCTTGGAGCCTGCGGTAGGGCTTGTCCTTGGCGTCGGCAAAGAGCCCTCCCAAATGGTCATCCACCGCCGCCCGGTAGGAGTCATATCGAAGCTGAAAGGCGCACATGGTCACTCCTCCACCGCGAAGGGAGTCTCCACCGGCTCCCCGTCGGGACCCTTCTGGAGCTTCACCACCTGCTGCTGGGCCTTCTCCAGGGTGGCGGAGCAGTCCTTCACCAGCTTGGTCCCCTCCTCGAACAGGGCCAGGGACTCCTGGAGGGGCGCGTCCCCCCGCTCCAGCAGGGCGACGATCTCCTCCAGCCGCCCCAGGTTTTCCTCAAAGGTCTTTGTCTTTTTTGCAGGCATAGCGCCCTCCTTATCTCTCCCCGCCGACAGCGGCGGGGTCCTCTGTGGTGTGATCTGATCCGGCCTGCGCCTCCCTGTCCTCCACCCGGCACAGGAGCCTGCCCTCCGCCAGCGCGGCGGTGACCTGTGCGCCCACCGGCACGTCCAGGGCCCGGCGCAGGACCCGGCCCTCCCCGTCGGTGACCATGGCGAAGCCGCGGCCCAGGACCTTCAGGGG
>DVGP01000142.1 GCA_018712665.1 Candidatus Pelethomonas intestinigallinarum
CGACCTGTTCGGCTATAACGGCCTGGTTATCTCCTACGACGACTTCACCGACTACTGGGCCATCCCGGCGGAGGGCGGGCCCATCCTCCTGGCCCGGGCCCCGGGGGAGGCCGCCGTCATCGACCTGGACGGGAACGGCGTGGACGAGCTGGCCTACGCCGACTACAGCGGCGCCCACCTCTGGTTCCTGGACGCCGGCGGCCAGCTCCGCCATGTGGACATTGACGCCCTGCTGGCGGAGCAGTGGCCAAATTGCCTCGAAACAGAGTACTGGCGCTCATGGGACCCCTGGAGCCGCTGCCTTGCCGTCACCGGCTACGTCCCTCTGCCTGGGGAAACAGATCTTGCCGCAAATGCCTTCCGGGACCTGTACTTCGACGGGGAGAACCTGCTGCTCTACCGGGACACACGGACCCAGACGGACCACGTGCTGGAGGGGGTCAGCGCCCCGGAGGACGTGCTGGACGCGGCCAAGGCCGCGACCCTGTCCTATGAAGAGCACTACGCGGATTACGACGACTGGCGGGTCGAGTCCGTGGAAGGTCCCTGGACCATGACAGTAGGTAATCTGGAGCTGGAAGTCTGGCAGTTTAAGTACAAGTGGCACGCCATGAATCCGGCAAACGTGATCCTGGCCGGGGGGATGTACATCACCGAGGACGGCTGGGTCTGCCCCGGCTACTCCGGTTCTGACTACCTCTGCTTCCTTCTGGACGGGGACGGCAACAGGGCGGAGCTGTATGCCCACATCGTAAACGACGGTACGCCAGCATTGGATTCCTTCTTTTGGGACACGGCTCGAAACCTGCGGGCTCAGGGACTGCTGAGCTACGCCGACCTCAGTGGGGAGGAGCTGCTGGAGATCATGTATTTTCAGCCAGGCTCCTTCCTGGAAGTCATGGTTCGGGCGTCTGAGGCGGAGCGCCAGGCGGCCATGGCCGCTCTCACGGACTACCTCTCCGCCGGGGATTTGCCCGGCAGAGCGGTGGAGCGGTACAGGAGCTGCGTAAGCTATATGGAGAGATTCTCCGACAGCGTCACCCCGGAGGCCATGGCCCTGTGGGAGACCATCCAGGCCGCCGCCGCAGGGCTGGAATAAGCGCGGCAATGCCGCTTTGCTGCTGAAGATAGATTTTTAACACGATAAACGGGCGGCGGACTTTATCAGTCCGCCGCCCGTTCTATCATACGGCTGCTCCGTCAGTCCCGCCGCAGGCGAAGGCGGCGGGCGTCGAGAAAGGTGGAGAAGATGGCCCGGAGCTGGCGGGACTCCCCGGCGGGGTCCTCCATCTGGGCCTTGGGCAGGATCCAGGCCTGGTTGGCGGAGAGAAAGAGGTAGAAGGCCCTCCGAGTCTCCCGGACCTTCATCAGCTTGTCGAAGCTCAGCCGGGCCCGGTCCTTCCCCACCGTGACCCGGATGCCCAGGCCGCTGATGTCCACCTGCTGGAGGTAGCTGTCCCGGTGCTCGGCGTAGAACTGCCGCCGGGCCTTGCTCCGGTTGGCCAGGAGCATGGACGCCGTCATCGCCCCCGCGGTCACCAGAGCGGTCCCGGCCATCATCGCCAAAACAAACACCGGCCCCAGCCCAAGGTCCAGCCACATCAGGTACGCCCAGCAGCACAGGGCCCCCAGGAGGCCGAAGACCACCACGCTCTTCCACCGGGCCTCCAGGACCAGGGTCCGGGAAAAGTCCTGGGTCTCCTTCACGCCGATGGTGAAATCCCTCTGGTAGTTCATGCCTGGGCCTCCCCGGGCCCTCCGCACAGGAAGCTGTACCAGCCTTCGGAGGTGTTGGCCTCCCGGATGGTGAAGCCCTGGGCCTCCAGGGCCGCACGGACCTCATCGGCCCGCTGGTCGATGATCCCGGAGCAGAGGAACACCCCGCCGGGCTTCATCAGATCCAGGGCCGCCGGGGCCAGGGCGATGATCACGTCGGCCACGATGTTGGCCACCACGATGTCCCAGCCGCCCCCCATGTCCCGGCGGAGACCCTGGTCGGAGAGCACGTCCCCGGCCCGGACGGTGTACCGGTCCCTCCCCACGCCGTTGAGGGCGGCGTTCTCGTAGGCCACGTCCACCGCCTTCTCATCGATGTCGCAGGCGTAGGCCCGGTCCGCCCCCAGCAGCAGGGCGGCAATGGAGAGGATGCCGCTGCCGCAGCCCAGGTCCAGCACGGACATGCCGGGCCGCACCAGCTTTTCCAGGGCCTGGAGGCACAGCCGAGTGGTGGCGTGGCTGCCGGTGCCGAAGGTCAGCCCGGGGTTCAGGCGCAGGGCCACCCGGCCCTGGGGGTCCGCCTCCTCCCAGTCGGGGATGACGATGAGCCGGTCCCCGATCTCCATGGGCTTGTAGAACTGCTTCCAGTTGTTCTCCCAGTCGGCGTCCTCCACGCCCTCCATGGTCAGCAGCAGGGGGGCGTACTCCGGGTGGCGGTCCTTCAGCTCCGCCATGGCGATGCGGACCGCCGCGATCTTGCCCAGGCCCTCCTCGTTCTGCTCCAGGTAGAAGGTCAACCGGCACTTGCCCGCCATGGACCGGTCCAGCTCCTCGTCCACGTAGTCCCAGTACTGCCGGTTCTGCTCCAGGAAGCGGCGGAAATCCCCCTCGTCCTCAATGACCAGGCCGTCGATGCCCAGATCGCCCAGCATGGCGCTCACCGGCTCCAGGCCGGCGGGGGAGGTGTCGATGTGAAGAGAGAACCATTTCATAAAAATACCTCTGATCAAATGCCGGCTTCGCCGGCTCTGCCGGCGAGGGGGCAATGTTTCTTGTCGTAACGATGTGGGGGCTGCGCGCCCCCACGCCCCGGGATTTTAGCGGGTGTTACCCACCCCCGCGCCCCAGGGTGGGGGAGTTTCGCCCTCCGGGGCGATGGGAGAATCGGGGGCTACGCGCCCCCGAACCCCGCGGTTCACTTTTGGCCGCCCAAAAGTGAACCGAAAAACCGCCAAAACCAAGGTTTTGGATTCCTTTTCCTAATTGGTCTTTATCAAATTTGGAACATCTCCGCACCGAATTAGGTTTTTGTCATCTAATCTGCGGCTTGGTGGTCAACGATGCTTCGGCTGCCGCCCTGTGAAAGGGGGACATGTTTCGTTAGGGTTCTCGCCGGGAGTCCGGC
>DVGP01000143.1 GCA_018712665.1 Candidatus Pelethomonas intestinigallinarum
CCGCCCCCCTTTGGATACCCCCGCCAGACCTATACTTGGCCTATTCTTCTTTCGGTACTCCCGAGGGTATACGCCGCCAGATTTTATCAAAATCCCAGTCGACTTTTTCCGCGCTGGGATCATCCCTCGTCTCCACATACTGGAGATACCGCCGCAGGATTTGTCTGATATATGCCGACCTGCTCCGTCTCACCTCTGTTGCCAAATCTTTTATTTTCTCGTTCATCTCTTCCGGTAACAGAACATTGACAGGGACCTTCTTTCTTCCCATATCATCACCCCCAAGCTGTATTATACAGGAAATGGGCGGCAATGTTGTTCTGAGGTCCGAACACAGGGGATACAGGAGCAGAATTCATCAAATACACGGGGTTTCCAAAGGGGGCAAGCCCCCTTTGTGTCGTCGCGGGGGTGGGATTCATAAGGGAGGGACCCCATCGAAAGGGTCCCTCCCTTGTGCGCCCTTTTGGTGACTTTTCCGGCGAGGGAAAAGTCACCCGGGTCCGGGCCGGGAAGGCCCGGGAGGTTCCGAATCGAATGGCACCGATTCGGGAGAAGAAATGTTTCTCCCCCACCCACCCGGCGATGGGCGAATCAGTCCTGCATCGGCCAGATGCGCTGGCCCAGCGCATCTGACCTGGAGCCCCCGAAAAAAGGAGCGGGGGCCTTACGGGCCCCCGCAAATAAATATCATACCTCTCCGAAGAACTTGGCATGTACCGCCCGGACGGCGGCAACGGCGTCCTCCTCGTCGATGAGGACGGACACGCGGATCTCACTGGTGTTGATCATCTGGATATTGATATTGGCGTCGTAGAGGGCCTCAAACATCTTGGCGGCCACGCCGGGGGTGGTCATCATCCCCGCCCCCACGATGGACACCTTGGCGATCTTATCCTCCACAGTGATGTGGTCGAAGCCCAGCGTCTCCTTCTGCTCCTCCAGCAGGCGGACGGCGTCCTCCACGTCGGCCCGGGGCAGGGTGAAGCTGATATCCTTGCTCTCCTCCCGGCCGATAGACTGGATGATGGCGTCCACATTGATATTGCCCTTGCCCAGCAGGGAGAACACCCGGAAGGCCACACCGGGGCTGTGGGCCAGGCCCACCAAAGCGATCCGGGCAATGCTGGTATCCTTCGCCACACCGGCAATGTTTGTCTTTTCCATTTTGGCAACCTCCTTGACTTTCGTGCCCGGCTTGCGCTCCAGGCTGGACAGGACTTCCAAATTCACTTGATACTTCTTGGCCAGCTCCACACTGCGGTTGTGGAGGACCTGAGCCCCCTGGCTGGCCAGCTCCAGCATCTCGTCGTAGGTGATCTCTTGCAGCTTCCGGGCGTCGGGAACCAGCCGGGGATCGGTGGTGTACACGCCGTCCACGTCGGTGTAGATCTGGCACAGGTCCGCATGGAAAGCGGCGGCCAGAGCCACGGCGCTGGTGTCCGAGCCCCCCCGGCCCAGGGTGGTCACATCGCCGAAGCGGTTGACTCCCTGGAACCCCGCCACCAGGACGATCTTGTTCTTATCCAGCTCCTGCCGGACCCGCTCCTGGTCGATGGTCTTGATCCGGGCGCTGCCGTAGGCGCTGCTGGTGTGGATGCCCACCTGCCAGCCCGTCAGGCTGACCACCGGCAGGCCCATGCCCTCCAGGGCCATGGCGCACAGAGCGATGGAAATCTGCTCCCCGGTGCTCAGGAGCATATCCATCTCCCGCTTGGAGGCCCGGGGATTGATCTCCCTGGCCTTCTCGATGAGGTCGTCAGTGGTGTCCCCCTGAGCGGAGAGGACCACCAGCACCTGGTTCCCCGCCCGGTAAGTATCGGCAATGATCCCGGCCACGTTGCGGATGCGCTGAGCATCCCGGACGGAGCTGCCGCCGAATTTCTGTACGATGAGTTTCATGTGGGTTCTCCCCTTCTCTGGAATATAGTGCCTGACACTCTAGTATAGTGCCGGCCGGCCGGTTTGGTTATCGCAGAACAGGCAGCATGACCTGGGCGGCAAACCGCTGGACCAGCGCCTTGGCCTCCCGGTGGGACACCGGGCCCACGATCACAGCGCCGTCGGACAGGATCTGGCTCCCTGGAGGCGGCGTGAAGTCCCCCCGCAGGTACCAGTACAGAGGCAGCTCCGTGTCGAAGTCCACCAACGCCGCGTCCCTGTCCCAACCCAGCTTTCTGGGGCTTCCCCGGTGTTGGAGGGCGTCGATGATGTCCCCCATCACGGCGGAGGCGGTGGGCAGATCCCCGGCGCCCCGCCCGTAGAACATCACGTCCCCCACGGCGTTGCCCCGGATCATAATGGCGTTGAACACGTCGTCTACCCCGGCCACCGGGCAGGAGAGCGGCACCAGGTGGGGAGCCACATAGGCCGCCAGGCGGCCGTCAGGCAGGGCCAAGGCCCGGCCCAGGAGCTTGATCCGGTAGCCCGCGCCGCTGGCGATGGCCACATCCCGCAGGTCGATGGCGGTGATTCCCTGGGTGTGGACGGCCTCGGGCCGCACCTCCCCACCCCAGGCCAGGTCGGAGAGGATGCAG
Source organism: Candidatus Pelethomonas intestinigallinarum (assembly GCA_018712665.1). Classification (GTDB taxonomy): domain Bacteria; phylum Bacillota; class Clostridia; order Oscillospirales; family Oscillospiraceae; genus Pelethomonas; species Pelethomonas intestinigallinarum. Next base: position 2,538 of record DVGP01000143.1, read on the forward strand.
ATCTTCCGGCAGGCGTCCAACCCTTCCACGTCGGCGGCGGGGTTCTGTTCGGCGTAGCCCTTGGCCTGGGCCTCCCTCAGAGCCTCGTCAAAGCTGACGCCGTCCTGTACCATCCTGGTAAGGATGTAGTTGGTGGTGCCGTTGAGGATGCCCACGATCTCCTGGACCCTGTTCCCTGATAGGCACTGGCTCAGAGGCCGCAGCACCGGGATGCCGCCCCCCACGCTGGCCTCGAAGAGATAGCTGACGTTCTTCTCCCTAGCGATGGCCAGCAGCTCCCGGCCATGGGCGGCCACCAGCTCCTTGTTGGAGGTGACCACATGCTTTCCCGCCAGCAGGGCGCGGCGGGTAAACTCCAGTGCGGCCTTGGCTCCGCCAATGGCCTCCACCACCAGCTCCAGCTCCGGGTCGTTCTCCAGGATGGAAAAATCCTTTACCGCTTTATCCGCATAGGGCGTTTCGGATAAATCCCGCAGGTCCAGAATATATTGTAAGCTGAGGGGCTCGCCCAGCTTTTCCGCGATGGCGCCGCCGTTGAGACGGAGGACCTCCGCCACGCCGCCGCCCACCGTTCCAAACCCCATGATCGCAAACTTCGCCATAGCTTTTCTCCTCTCTTCCCCGGCCCAGCTGTCATCCGGCCAGGATCTCGAACTTGACCACGCCCTCCACAGTGGAGGCAGTGGTGATCAGCTCCTCCAAGGACTGGTCCATATCGGAGGTCTCCGCCGAGATGGTCACCGCCGCGCAGCCGTTGGTGGGAATGGACTGATTGATGGTCAGTATATTCGCCCCGCTCCCGGCAAAAATAGACAGGACGTTGCTGAGTACGCCGGGGTTGTCTTTGAGCATGGCGTAAAAGGTGATGATATGCCCCACCTTCATGTCGTTGAAGGGCTGCACCGCGTCCTTGTACTTGTAGAAAGCGCTGCGGCTGATCCCCACCTGCCGGGTGGCAGCGCCCACGGTGTCCGCCTCCCCGGTCTGGAGCATCCGCTTGGCCTCCGCCACTCGAATGAAGATCTCCGGCAGGGCGTCGGCGGCAACAATATAAAACTTGGTTTTGGTCCCCACACCTGTACACCTCCTGTGGTCATATGTCCTTGAACTGGTGATAGTGTACCACATTCGACCGAGGGATACAACTACCAAAGCCGCGGCGATATGCACAAAAATTTCCGCCGGCATCCATGAAACGAGGTGCAGTTTATCCATATGTCGGAGCTAAATGTCTTTTTGCAGAGGACAATCACCACTCTCCTGTGGCTGGCTGGCGCCTACATCTTTTTCCGCTGGCTGCTGGTCCCCCTCCTTCCCTTTCTGCTGGCCCTGGGGCTCAGCGCCATGCTGGAGCCTCTGGTCCAGCGGCTGAGCCGCAGACTGGGGGAGCGGCGCCGAACCGCGGCGGCAATTGTCACCACAGGGGTGCTGGCGGTGCTGGGGGGCGGACTTGCCCTGCTGGTGCTGCGGCTGGTGGTGGAGCTGCGGGCCTGGTCGGAGCGGCTGCCGGAGGCTTTTCCCGCCCTGTGGAACAGCGCCCTGGACCAGGTGGAGCGGTGGTACATCTCCTCTCCGCCTTTTCTCCGCTCCGCCCTGGACAATCTGGCCCTCCATCTGACGGAGGAGGGGCCGTCCCTGGCCGGAACCGTGGGAAACTGGCTTATGGCCGCTGCCTCCCGCCTTCTCGCCGCCCTCCCCGACGCGGGGCTGTTCCTGGTGACCACGGTCCTGGCAGTGTACTTCACCAGCCTGAGCTATCCGGCCATCCTGGCCTTTCTCAAGCGGCAGCTCCCACAGCGGTGGCAAAGCCGGTGCCGGGCCGCCGCGCGCTGCTGCCGCACGGCCATGCTCCAGTGGCTGCGCTCAGAGCTGACCCTCATTGCCGTGACCTTTCTCCTTTTGCTGATCGGCTTTTTCTGGATGGGCCTGGACTTTGCCCTGCTGGCGGCTACCTTCACCGCCCTGGTAGACGCCCTGCCGGTGCTGGGGGTGGGGACCGTGCTGGTTCCCTGGGCTCTGGGTTGTCTGCTGCTGGGCCAGCCGGGACAGGCTCTGGCCCTGGCGGCGCTGTACGCCGTGGTCTCTGTGACCCACAGCCTCCTGGAGCCCCGGCTCCTGGCGGGTCAGGGGGACCTGCCCCCCATCAGCGCCCTGCTGGCCATGTACCTGGGTTTTCAGTTTATGGGGGTGGGAGGGATGATCCTCATGCCGGTGGTGCTCCTCCTGCTCAAGCAGCTCCAGGACGCGGGGGTGATCCGGCTGTGGAAGTAATTTTGTTTT
>DVGP01000144.1 GCA_018712665.1 Candidatus Pelethomonas intestinigallinarum
CGCCAGCGGCGGCGGGAGAGCCGGGAGATCCTGGACCGCCTGACCGCCCTGGCACGGGAGCGGCAGGCGGACTTGGTGCTGCTTTCCGGGGATCTCTTCGACGGGGAGCGGGTGTACCCGGAGACCCTGGAGCGGCTGCGGGAGGCCCTGGCCGCCCTGGTCTGCCCGGTATTCATCGCCCCCGGCAACCACGATCCCTTTACCCCCCGGAGCCCCTACGCCCGGCAGACCTGGCCGGAGAACGTCCACATCTTCCGCGGGGGAGCTCTGGAGGCGGTGGAGCTGCCGGAGCTGGGGTGCGTGGTCCACGGGGCGGCCTTCACCGCCCCGGAGCGGACGGACCAGGTTCTGGCGGGCTTTGCGGCCCCGGCGGACGGGCATGTGCATATCCTGTGCCTCCACGGGGAGGTGAACGCCCCCGCCAGCCAGTACGGGCCCATCACCCGGGAGCAGATTGCCGCCAGCGGCCTGACCTATCTGGCCCTGGGCCACGTCCACCAGTGCAGCGGCCTCCAGCGCCAGGGGGACAGCTTCTGGGCCTACCCCGGCTGTCCCGAGGGGCGGGGCTTCGACGAGCTGGGGGACAAGGGCGTCCTGGCCGGCACGGTGGAGCGGGGGAGGGTGTCCCTGGACTTCGTGCCCCTGTGCCGCCGCCGCTATCACATCCTGACGGCGGACGTCACCGGCCGCAACCCCCGGAAGGCCCTGGAGGAGGCTATGCCCGCCACGGCCTCCGACGATGTGTGCCGGGTCATCTTCACCGGGGAGACCGGCGAGGCGGGGATCGATCTGGCCGGCCTGACAGGGGACTACCGGGACCGGTTTTACGCCCTGGAGCTGCGGGATCAGACCCGGGTGTCCCGGGACATCTGGGACCGGGCGGGGGAGGACAGCCTCCGGGGGCTTTTCCTGCGGGAGCTGCGGGCCCGGTACGACGCCGCGGAGGACGAGGCGGAGCGGGAAAAGATCGCCGCCGCCGTGCGGTTCGGCTTGGCGGCCCTGGAGGGGAGAGACCTGGGGTGACCGCCCACATATTCGCAAAGAACACATCAGCGCCGCCCTGGAGAATCCGGGGCGGCGCTGATGCTATTGCAAGAAAACTGTGTATCCGATCCAGAGGCCCAGGGCAAGCTGGGCCAGGAGGATCAGGGGCATGCCCCAGACGAAGTACCAATGTTTTGTCTTGTGACGAAAGGCGTACATCCCCAGCAAAGCTCCAAGGCTGCCGCCCAGGAGGGCGGAGAGGAAGAGGACCTTCTCCGGGACCCGGCGCGCTCCGGGGCGTTTGGACCGGCGCTTGTCGGACCACATGAGGAAAAAAAGGCGGCGAGGTTGACCAGGAGCAAATAGCCCGCCAGCCAGGGCCAGAAGGGGCCCACAAAGCCCCAGACCGTGTCCCCGGAGGCCTCCGGCAGATACAGGTCCTTCATGTCAGCCCAGCTTCACCAGCTCCGCGGCGGTCCGGGCGGCCAGACGGGCGTTGTTGAACACCAGCTGGATGTTGCTGTCCAGGCTGTCGCCGCCGGTGAGGTCCTTCACCCGGGCCAGGAGGAAGGGGGTGGTGGCCTTGCCGTGGACGCCCTGGGCCTGGCACTCGGCGATGGCCTGGTCGATGGCCTTGTTGATGACGGCGGGGTCCATGGAGTACTCCTCGGGGATGGGGTTGGTCACCAGCATGCCGCCCTTCAGGCCCATCGCGCGCTGGGCGTGGAAGGCGGCGGCCAGCTCGGCGGGGGTGTCCAGGCGGTAGTCCACGCCGAAGCCGCTGGTGCGGGTGTAGAAGGCGGGGAGCTCGTCGGTGCCGTAGCCGATGACGGGGACGCCCTTGGTCTCCAGGTACTCCAGGGTCAGGCCCAGGTCCAGGATGGACTTGGCCCCGGCGCAGATGACCATCACCGGGGTCTGGCCCAGCTCCTCTAAGTCGGCGGAGATGTCCATGGTGGTCTCAGCCCCACGGTGGACGCCGCCGATGCCGCCGGTGGCGAAGACGCCGATGCCGGCCATGTGGGCGATCATCATGGTGGTGGTGACGGTGCAGGCGCCGTCCTGGCCCCGGGCCACCAGCACCGGCAGGTCACGGCGGCTGGCCTTGGCGATCTCCGGGCCCTTCTTGCCGAAATACTCGATCTCCTCGGGGGTGAGGCCGGCCTTCAGATGCCCGCCGATGATGGCGATGGTGGCGGGGACGGCGCCGTTGTCCCGGATGATCTGCTCCACCTCCAGGGCGGTCTTTACATTCTGGGGATAGGGCATGCCGTGGGAGATGATGGTGGACTCCAGGGCCACCACGGGCTTGCCCGCCGCCAGAGCGGCGGAGACCTCGGGGGAGATGTCAAGATACTTGTTCATGGGTGGTTCCTCCTATTGAAAATTATTTTTCTCTTAATATTTTGCGTTTGCCGCCTTCGGCGGCAAAGAGAAAAGATAATGCTTATCCCAGCTTTGTGGGTTCCCGCACCCACGGGCGGGGTACTTTTCCCTCGCCGGAAAAGTACCCAAAAGGGCGCCGGGGACACCCCGGTCCCCGATCTTTCCTAATTGGTCTTTTCAGATTTGATTCTGCGATGCCACTGAATATCGTTTTTTATCAAATCTGTGGTCTGGTGGTCAACGATGCTTCGGCTGCCGCCCTGTCAAAGAGATGGATGTTTCTATTGGTGCTTGGCGGAATATCTTTCTTGTGACGCAACCTCGGGAGTACCCGTAGAAATTCAGGACAGATCTCTTCATATGCGGGGGATTCCAAAGGGGGACAGGCGTCCCCCTTTGTGTCGTCGCGGAAAAGGGGGTCACGGGGGAGAAACCCCATCGAAAGGGTTTCTCCCTCCGTGTGGTTTTTTGGTGACTTTTTGTCCACACAAAAAGTTACCCGGGGTGTGGGGGCAGAGCCCCCATAAGCCATCGAATAGCATGGTACCTATTCGGAGAAAAATGTTTCTCCCCCACCCGCCCGGCGATACGCGAATCAGCCCTGCATCGGCCAGATGCGCCGGCACAGCGCCATCTGAGCCGAGGTCAGACCATCATCCGCTCCATGACCCCGAACAGCGCCAGGGCGCAGAACAGGACAGACACGGCGGTAAAGACTGTGACGATCTTCACCTCGCTCCACCCACACATCTCGAAGTGGTGGTGGATGGGGGCCATTTTGAAAATCCGCTTGCCGTGGGTCAGCTTGAAGTAGGCCACCTGGAGAATGTCGGAGAGGGTCTCGACGATGTAGACGATCCCCACCAGGACCAGCACCAGGGGCATGTCAAAGGCGAAGGCCATCCCCGCCACCGCGCCCCCCAGGAACAGGGAGCCTGTGTCTCCCATAAAGACCTTGGCCGGGTGGGCGTTGAACAGCAGGAAGGCCAGCAGCCCACCCAGCAGAGCGGCGGCAAAGACCCCCAGCTGGGTGTAGCTCCACCAGGTTGCCACAGAGACGAAGAACAGGGCCACCGGGATGGTCACGGAGGTGGCCAGGCCGTCCAGTCCGTCGGTGAGGTTCACCGCGTTGACGGTGCCCACGATGACGAAGGCGGCGAATACCATATAGAGGGGCCAGCTGATGGGCACGCTGGTGTTGATGAAGGGGATGTACAGGTTGGGGGATACCAGGCCCTCGTAGCGCATGAGCATGAGGAACACAATGGCCGCCGCCAGCTGGAGAAGGAACTTTTGCAGGGCGGTGAGCCCTAAGTTCTGGTGCTTCTTCACCTTCTCATAGTCGTCCAGAAAGCCGATGCACCCGAATACGGCGGCGAAGAGGAACACGTAGATGTGACTGAAGTCCCCCGCCATCATATTCGGCCACCCCGCCACCAGAATGGCGATGGCGATGCCGGCAATGAACATCAGCCCCCCCATGGTGGGGGTGCCGGCCTTGGTGGCGTGCCACTTCGGGCCGATCTCCCGGATCTCCTGCCCCGCCTTCAGCCGCCGCAGGGCGGGCAGGATCACCTTCCCCCCCAGCAGGGCGGTGGCCACAAAGCTGACCACACACGCAACAATGATTTCCATAGCTTCTTCCCTCTCTCCCGGCGTATTGCCGGGCTCTCACTTTTGTTGACAGGCGGCAATATGCTCCGCCACGATCTCCCGCTCATCCATGTGGTGCTTCTGGTGGTTGACCTCCTGGTAGGTCTCGTGGCCCTTCCCCGCCAGGACGATCACATCCCCCGGCTGGGCGTGGTCCATGGCCCAGCGGATGGCCTCCGCCCGGTCCTCCACCACCATATAAGGCGTCTCCGTGTCTTCCATCCCCGCCAGAATGTCCCGGATGATGTCCCCGGGGACCTCGGTGCGGGGGTTGTCGGAGGTGACCACCACAAAGTCCGCCAGGCGGGCGGCGATGGCCCCCATCTTGGGCCGCTTGGTCTTATCACGGTCCCCGCCGCAGCCGAAGAGGGCCACCACCCGGCCCCGGGCGAAGCCCCGGACGGCGGTGAGCACATTCTCCAGGGCATCGGGGGTGTGGGCGTAGTCGATGAGCACGGTGTAGTCCCCGGGGACCGGCACCGGCTCCACCCGGCCCTTCACATGGGCGCTGTGGGAGAGCACCCGGGCGCTGTCCGCCAGGGGTACCCCCAGCTCCCTTGCCGCCGCCAGGACTCCCAGGGTGTTGTAGACCATGAAGCCGCCGGGGATCTCCACCCGGACGGGAACGGCCTCCCCCGCCGCCACCGCGTCGAAGGACACCCCGGCCTCGTCCAGCCGGACATTTTCCGCCCGCAGGTCCAGGGGGCGGTCCGCCCCCTGGCCGAAGAACACCTGGCGGCAGGTCGCCCCCGCCATCAGCCGCCCCGCCCAGGGGTCGTCGCCGTTGCAGACGCCCACATCGCACACGCGGAAGAGCAGGGCCTTGGCGTCGCAGTAGTTCTCCATGGTGCCGTGGAAGTCCAGGTGGTCCTGGGTCAGATTGGTGAAGATCCCCACGGCAAAGTGGATCCCCGCCACCCGCTTCAAATACAGGGCGTGGGAGGAGACCTCCATCACCACGTGGGTGCACCCCTCGTCCGCCATCCGGCGGAGGAGGCCCTGGAGCTCGAAGGACTCCGGGGTGGTGCGCTCCGTGGGCAGGATCTCCCCGCCGATCATGTTCTGGTTGGTGCCAATGAGCCCCACCTTCGCCCCGGCGGCCTGCTCCAGGATATCTTTGAGGAGGTAGGTGGTGGTGGTCTTGCCATTGGTGCCGGTGACCCCCACCATGGTCATGGAGGCGGCGGGATCGCCGTACCAGTTCCGCCCCACCTGGGCCAGGGCGGCCCGGCTGTCCTCCACCAGGACCCAGGGGCCCTCCCCCTCCGGCTTCTCCTGGCACAGCACGCAGGCGGCGCCCTTCTCCCGGGCCATGGGGATGAATTTGTGTCCGTCGGTGGCGTAGCCCGTCATGGCCACGAACAGGTCGCCGGGCCGGGTCTTTCTGGAGTCGTAGCTGACGCCGGAGATCTCCAGGTCCAGGTCCGCCTCCGCCTCCCGGACTGCCACACCGGCCAGCAGCTCACGCAGTGTCATCATATGCATTCCACGCTTTCGTCATTCTTTCCCGGCTCCCGCCGGGACGCATGTGTACCAGTATAGTGCGCTCCCGGTCCCATTGTAAACCGCCGGCAGTGTCGAAAACCATGCGTATCCTGCGCCGAAGGGGGAAGCTTCGTCCATTCCCGCGTCAATCGGCGGTGCTGCCGCTCTGGCCCAGCTGCACGGTGACCACCGTGCCGGCCTCCAGCTGGGTTCCCTCACCATGGGACTGGCTGATGACCCGCACGCCGCTGTCGTCGCCGGAGGCCCCGGCGGTCTTCATGATGAGGCCGGCGTTGGTCAGGGCCTGGTTGGCCTGGGAGGCGGTGAGACCTATCAGGTTCGGCACCGTGCACAGCTCCTCCGACTTCTCCGCCCCCATGTAGAGGATGATCTCCGCGCTGGTGGGGACGATGGCCCCGCCCAGGGGGGTCTGGTCGGTGACGGTCTCCCCGTCCCCCACGGTGCGGTAGGAGGTGAAGCCGTATTCGCTGAGCCTCTGGGCCGCCTCCGACTCGCTCATGCCCACCACATAGGGGACGGTGGCGTCGGCGGCGCTGGCGTCCTCCTCGGTGTACTGGGGGGAGATGCCCAGGTAGGGCAGGATGTCCGCCATGATGGAGGAGGCGGTGGGAGCCACCATGTTGCCCCCGTTGGGGTAGGTGCCCGTGTCACGGGCGGGGGTGTCCAGGGTCAGGAGCATGATGACCTGGGGGTCGTCGGCGGGGGCGAAGCTCAAGAAAGAGACCACGATGTCGCCCTGGGGGTTCTCAGGTGTCCTGGTATGGGCTTTGTCAGCGGTACCGGTCTTGCCGCCGATGCGGTAGCCGGCCACCTGGCCGTTCTTCCCAGTACCCTCGGCCACCACGTACTCCAGGATCTCCCGGACGGTGGAGGAGGTCTCCTCGCTGATCACCTGCCGCACCGGGGTGGCGTCGTGCTGGGAGAGGACGTTGCCGTCCCCATCCACCACCTGCTCCACTACATAGGGGGCGTAGAGGTAGCCGCCGTTGATGCAGGCGGCCTTGGCCGCCAGGAGCTGGACGGGGGTAACGGTATAGTTCTGCCCGAAGGAATAGCAGGCCAGATCCAGAGTCGTGAAGTTCTCCTTGTCGGCATAGGTCCCCACGGCCTCGCCCTGGAGGTCCACGCCGCTGGCGCTGTGGAGGCCGAAGGCCTCCATATAGTCGTAGAAGGTGTCCGTCCCCACGGAGAAGCCGATGTTCATGAAGGCCGGGTTGCAGGAGTTTCCGGTGGCCTCCGTCAGGGTCTGGTGGCCGTGGCCCGCCCTGCGGGAGCAGCCGATGCGCCACCCGTCCACCGTCAGGGAGCCGGAGCAGTCGAAGGTGCTGTTCAGGTTCACCGTGCCCTCCTCCAGGGCCATGGACAGGGTCAGGATCTTGGCGGTGGAGCCGGGCTCATAGGTGTCGTTGACCGCCTTGCTCCGCCACTGCTGGAGCTGGAGCTGGCCCAGGACCTCGTCGTAGGCGGCGCTCTCCTCCTCGGTCCACTCCTCCTCCGGCTTGTCGTTCCCCTCCGCGTCCTTGGGGACCGCCTCTGCCAGCTGCTCCTGGAGGAGTGGGTCGTAGATGGTCCGGGGATCGTTCAGGTCGTAGCTGGGGTTGGAGGCGATGGCCAGCAGCGCCCCGGAGTTGACGTCCATGACGATGCCGGTGGCGCCGTTTTTGGCCCCGTACTTGGCCACCATCTCCTCCAGGCCCCGCTCCACGTAGTACTGGATGGTGCTGTCGATGGTCAGCACCAGGCTGTCGCCGTTCTCGGCGTCGTAGTACTGCTCATACTGGAACATGAGCTCCTGGCCCCGGGCGTCCCGGGCGGTGACGCTCAGGCCGCTGCTGCCCTCCAGCTCGTCGTTGTAGAGGGCCTCAATGCCGTAGGCCCCGTGGTTGTCGTCGTCCAGGAAGCCCAGCACATGGCAGGCCAGGTTGCTGTAGCTGTAGTATCGCTTGGAGTCGCTGAGCAGGTAGATGCCCTGGATCTCGTTTTCCGAAATGAACGTCCGGATCTGGTCCCCCACGGTCCGGTCCACCCGCTTCTTCACGATCTCATACTGGCTGAAGGTCCGCTCCATCTGGGCGTAGATGGAGTCAATATCCACCTCCAGGATCTCCGACAGGGTGGTGGCGATCAGGTCCTTGTACTCCTGGCCGGTCATGGGCAGGGTCTCCCCCTCCTCCAGGCCGTTCACCATCTTCTCCGCCCGCTCCTGGTCCAGCTCATCCGCCCGGTTCTGAATGGCCATAGGGTCCAGCTGGACCGTGTCCGCCGTGGCGGACATGGCCAGTACGGTGCCGGTGCGGTCGTAGATGGAGCCCCGGGAGGCGGAGGTGGTGGAGCTCAGGGTCTGCTGCTGGAAGGCCCGCTCCTCCATCTCCTCGTGATGGTTGATGGTCAGGTCGTAGGCCTTGGCGAACAGGGCGATAAAGGTCACCACGCCGAACAGAAGCATCAGGCACATGGTCCGGCGCTGGATGGTCAGCTTGGCCCGGCGGGCGGCGTCCGGCTGTCGTTTGGGTTTGTTTGCCATAAGGTCCTCCTTGTCTTCCGGGTAGGCGCGTTTGGTCTGAATGAAACAGGGAGCAAGAGGGTCCGCCTCCTGCTCCCCGGCTATCTGATGTCCTCCGCCTCTTCGGGGCGGAGCGCGAGTGGGCGCGCCGCGGGAATGCTCCCGGCGGACAGCTCCGGGGCGGCGTCTCCCACCAGTGCAGTATACTTTCCGTCAGCTGAAATATTCCACCATGGCGTAGAACCGCTGGCCCAGGAACGCGAGGATCTGACTGATCACGCCCTCCTCCTGCTGATTTACCGCCACCGCCTGGTCCTCCCCAGGCAGGCTGACGTAGTAGATCTGGCTGTCGCTGGGCTGGGTCATCCCCGCCTCCTCGGCGGCCTCCTTCACCGTGGCCATATCGAAGGCCTGCTCGTACTGGGCCATCAGGGAGACCTGCTCGATCTCCAGCTGCTCGATCTCCGATTTCATGGTCACGATGCGGGTGGAGATGGCGTTCATCTCAACGTAGCACAGCAGCAGCAGGACTGTCAGCGCCGACACCGCCGCGAACCCCAGCGCCGCCGCCGGGGACACCTTCTGGGCCGGCCGGACGGCGGCCTTGGCCCGGGCCCGCTGGCGGGCGATGAGCTCCGCCTCCGTCTCCTTCCGGCGGCGGTACTGCTGGTCGAAGTCCAGCTGCCCGCTGGTCTCCAGCCGCCGCTCCAGCTCCTGATGATTCAGCTCCCGGGCCAGGTTGCCGCTGACAACGCCGGGGGTATGGTATCTGCGTGGCCTTTTTTTCGTGCTGGCCGCCATGGCTTGGCCCTCCTCGCTGAATTTCCGCCCAGGGCGGAGTTGTCCTCAGGGTAGTTCTCAGTATTCCGTCCGCTCCGCCACCCGGAGCTTGGCGCTGCGGGCACGGGGGTTCTCCTCCAGCTCCTCCTCCCCGGCCACAGTGGGCTTGCGGGTGACGAGCTTCAATTTCGGTTTCTTGCCGCACACGCACACCGGGAACTCCGGCGGGCAGGTGCAGCCGGTGGCCAGCTCCCGCATGGCCTGCTTGACGATCCGGTCCTCCAGGCTGTGGAAGGTGATCACCGCCAGCCGCCCGCCGGGCCGCAGCCCCTCCGCCGCCGAGCGGAGCATGGGGGGCAGCGCCTCCAGCTCGCCGTTGACGGCGATGCGGATGGCCTGGAAGCTGCGCTTGGCGGGGTGCTGCTTCTCCCGGAGAGCCTGGGGCGGCATGGCCGTGCGGATGAGCTCCGCCAGCTCCCCGGTGGTCTCGATGGGCCCCTCCTCCCGCCGCCGGACGATGGCCCGGGCGATCTGGGGGGCGTAGCGCTCCTCGCCGTAGTCAAACAAGATCCGCCGCAGCTCCTCATAGCTCCAGGTGTTCACCACCTGCCGGGCGTCCAGAGCCGCCGTGGTATCCATACGCATGTCCAAGGGGGCGTCGTGCATGTAGCTGAAGCCCCGCCGGGCCTCGTCCAGCTGGGGGGAGGACACCCCCAGATCGAAGAGCATCCCGTCCACAGCCTCCACCCCCAGGTCCCGGAGAATATTCCCCAGGTCGCTGAAGTTGCCGTGGACCAGGGTGACCCGGTCAGAAAACGCCGCCAGCCGCTCCCGGGCGGCCTCGATGGCGGTCATGTCCCGGTCGATGCCGATGAGCCGCCCGCCCTCCGTCAGGCGGCGGAGGATCTCCAGGGAGTGGCCCGCCCGGCCCAGGGTTCCGTCCACGTACGTCCCATCCGGGCGGATGGCCAGGGCCTCCAGGCACTCCCGGAGGAGCACCGGCTTGTGGCCGTAGTCCTTGTCCAGTTCAGGCATATCAGAATCCCAGCTCCTCCATGGCCGCCGCCAGATCCTCGGAGTCCAGCCCCGCGGTCTCGATGGGGGCCCAGCGCTCCGGGTTCCACAGCTCCACGCACTTGCTCATGCCGTTGATGATGACCTCCCTGTCCAGGGCCGCGTACTCCCGGAGCTTGCCGGGGATCAGGATGCGCCCCTGGGCGTCGGGCTCGCACTTGGCGGCGTTGGCGAAGAGGGTCCGCATCCGCCGGGCCTTGGAGATGGGCAGGGCGTCGAACTTCTCCGTCAGATCCGCCCACTTCTCGTCGGAGTACACCGCCAGGCACCCGTCCAGGCCGATGGTGACGTAGAAGGTCTCCCCCAGCTCCTCCCGGAACTTGGCGGGGATGAAGAGACGGCCCTTGGCGTCGATGTTGTGCTGATACTGGCCGATCACCCGTCCTCACCCGCCCTTCTCCGGTTTCCCGCCGCCGGGAGGGGCGGCGGGTTTTCTGTGGGATTACGCACTACTTCCCCCCACTTTTCACCACTTCATCGTTAAGTATACGGCATGCGACGTGGAAATGCAAGGGAAAGTTTTCAATTTTTATCACGCAAAACCCCAGGTTTTTCCATATAAATTCACAATTTTTTGTATTTAAAACAGATGTTCGAGTTAAATTCAGCCAAGAAAAACCGGGCCGGCACAATATCTTGTGCCGGCCCGGCCGGTTGCTACAATATGTCGTTTTCTCTCGGGAACTTTCGGGATTTTGCCGAAATTTCTTGTCGAAAAAGCCCAATCCTATGACGAGCGTTTTTCCCCATCCGACGCCTGGGCCTCCAGCTTGGCCCGCTGGGCCTGGAGCTGCTCGTTGGAGACGGCCCGGAACCGGGCCCGGGACTCCCGCAGCTCCTCCAGCGCCATCTGCAGCGCCTCCTCCGTCCGCCGCAGGGCGTCGTCGGTGTACTCGTTGGTGACGGTGACCATGGCCTTGCTGCGCTCCTCCGCCCGGCGGAGGATGTCGTGGGCCTTGTCCCGGGCGGCCCGGGTGATCTCGCTCTCGCCCACGATGGTCTTGGCGTCCAGGTCCGCCTGGCGGCGGATCTTCTCCGCCTCCTTCTTGGCGCTGTCCACAAACTCGTCCCGGGCACGGATCAGGTCCTGGGCCTTCTTCAGCTCCAGGGGGAGCTGGCCCTTCAGCTCGTCCAGCAGGTCCAAAGCGTCCTCCCGGACGATGATGCATTTATCGGGGGACATGAGGACCCCCTTGGCTCCGTCGATCATCTCATAGAGCATGTCGATCAGGTATTGTACGTCGTTAGCCATGGCGTTACCGCTCCTTCCCTTCCGCGATCCTCCGCAGAATATCCGCCGCGCCGGCGGGCACATAGTCGTCCAGCTTCTGGTGGTGGCGGATCATCTCCCGCACCATGGTGGAGCTGATGTGCAGATGCTTGGTCCTGGCCGGCAGAATCACCGTGTCCAGCCCGGGGCACAGGTCCCGGTTGATCTGGGCCATCTGGTATTCCCAGTCAAAGTCGATGCAGTTGCGCACGCCCTTGACCAGGGCCTGGGCCCCCTGGTCCCTGGCGAAGTCCGCCAGCAGGCCCCCCCAGGCCTCCGCCCGGGCGTTGGGGATATGGGCCACCGCTCCCCGAATCATCTCCAGCCGCTCCTCCAGGGTAAACATGGGCCGCTTCTCCCCGTTGGCCATGACGCACACCACCACCTGGTCAAAGATGGCGGCGGCCCGCTCCACCAGGTCCAGGTGGCCCACGGTGATGGGGTCGAAGCTGCCGGGACAGACAGCGATCCTCATGCCTCGTCCCCCTCCTCCCGGTGATAGGTGGTGACCTTGATCCTGCCGTAGCGGTAGGTCCGGTGGACGCGGTAGGGCGGGGCCAGCTCCGGCATGACCCGCTCCGCCGGGGATTCACAGATAATTATACCATGGTTCGACAAAATGTCAAACCGGGAAATGGCCTCCAGGGCGCTGTCCCACAGCTCCGCGGCGTAGGGCGGGTCCAGGAAGATCAGGTCGAACTTCTCCCCGCAGGAGGCCAGGAAGGCCAGAGCCTCCCCGTTGACCACCCGGGCGTTCTCCCCCAGGCCCGTGATCTTCAGGTTCTCCCGGACCAGGGCCGCGGCGTCCCGCCGCTGCTC
>DVGP01000145.1 GCA_018712665.1 Candidatus Pelethomonas intestinigallinarum
TCACCAAGTTCATGGAGAAGGAAAAGCAGGTCTTTGCCGAGACCGGCGAGCACAGCCTCTACGCCGTGAACATCTCCGACAGCACCGAGAAGGTCCGCGACAACGCCTACCGGGCCCTGGAGTACGGCAACAACTGCCTGATGGTCAATGTCTACACCACCGGCTTCGACACTCTGAAGATGCTGGCGGAGGACCCCAACATCAACGTGCCCATCCTGGCCCACGTGAACTTCGCCGGCACCATGGCCGCCTCCACCTACACCGGCATCTCCGCCCCCCTGCTCATCGGCAAGATCACCCGCCTGGCCGGCGGCGACTTCCAGATCAACGGCCACCCCTTCGGCAAGTTCCCCGTGCCCTACAAGGTGTTCTACCGCTGCTTCAAGTTCTTCACCCAGCCCTGGTGGAACATCAAGCCCATGATGTACGCCTGCTCCGGCGGCACCACCCAGCTGGCGGTGGAGAAGATCATCAAGGCGGTGGGCACCGACGTGATGCTGGCCGCCGGCGGCGGCGTCCACGGCCACCCCGACGGCAGCGAGGCCGGCGCCAAGAGCATGCGCCAGGCCATCGACGCGGCCATGCTGGGCATCCCTGTCACCGAGTATGCCAAGGACCACCCGGAGCTGGCCCGGATGCTGGGGCACCTGAATCCCGACCTGAAGAAGAATTTCGACCTGATGAACTGAGGAGGTCCCAGGTGTACGAGACCATAGCCTTTGTAGACTTTGACGGCACCATCACCATGGAGGATACCCTGGAGGGCGCCATCCGCCTGTTCGCCACCCAGGAGGAGTTTGACCGGGTGAAGGGCAAGCTGGCCGCCGGAGAGATGACCCTCAGCCAGGTGGTGCGCTACGCCTTTGACGGCGCCCCCTCAGACCGCCTGCCCCGGATGATGGAGTACGTGGAGGGCGTGGCCCTTCGCCCCGGGTTCCCGGCGTTCCTGGATGAGATGGACCGGCGGGGCATTCCGGTGGTGGTGGTCTCCGGCGGCGTGCGGCAGTTCGTGGAGAAGCGGCTGGCCCCCTGGCGGGACCGGCTGCTGGGGCTCCACGCGGTGGACCTGGACGTCAGCGGACCGGGGATGAAGCTCATCTCTCCCTACGACGACGGCAATGAGCTGCTGAAGAAGACGGACGTCATGGCCCTCTACGACTACCGGCACGCCATCGGCGTGGGGGACAGCTTCACCGACATGAAAATGGGCATGGCGGTGGACGCCATCTTTGCCCGGGACGTGCTGGCCAAGTATCTGGCCAAGATGGGGCGGCCTTACCTGCCTTACGAGACCTTTTTTGATGTGAACAAGGCGTTGGAGAATGGTCTGGTGCCATTTGTGTGGCCTGTGTAAAGGAGAGACTGGAAAGGAGCGGACGCCCGAAGGCGTCCGCTCCTTTCACCTTATCCATAAGCGTTCCTTTCTCCTGCGTTCTGGTTGCTGCGGTTTCCTATGGTTCTGATTGTAGCCATCCGGCGGGGAAAATGCAACCCCCGGCGGCCCTGTTCTGCCCATGCGGCGGAATCGCCGCTTTTTGGGTGACAAGGCGGCCGCAATGTGGTATGATGAAACTCCACGCGGCTTGTCCGCGCCGAAATCAGTATAGAGCGAGGCAATGACCATGAACCAGAAAGAGATCAGTGAGCTGCGCCGCCGGTTTCGCCCGGAGAGGAGCGCCATCGGCCACATCTACGGCTGTTATGTCAATGGAAATCGGGAGATCATCTCCTATTTGGACGAGTCCCTGGGCACAATGCCCCAGGAGGAGGCGGAGAAGTACCTGGGCCTGTTGAAGAAAGCTCTGTCCGGCGCCCCGGGGCGGAACCTCATCGACATTGTGTTTACGACCCAGCAGGTGGCGGACAGCGAGGAGCACCGGCTGCTCATGGGTCTGCGGGACTCCCAGCTGAAGGACGGGGCGGTCCGGCAGGCCTTCTATGAGAAGGTGATAGAGTCCCTGGACATGGAGGGGGGCAACTACCTGCTCCTCCTGGCCCACGACGCCTATGATGTCCCCTACAAGGGCAGAGACGGCGAGGCGCAGGATGACGCCTCCGACACGGTATTCTCCTACATCGTCTGCTGCGTCTGCCCGGTCAAGGACGGAAAGCTGGAGCTGGGCTTTTTTGCCGGGGAGAACGAGTTCCACAGCTGTATCGCCAGCCAGATTGTGGCCCCGCCGGAGCTGGGCTTCCTCTTTCCCGCCTTTGACGACCGGGCCGCCAACCTCTACAACGCCCTGTTCTACTCCAAAAAGGCCGACCAGATCCACCAGGAGTTCATTGACGCGGTCTTTCATACGGAGCCGCCGCTGTCCGCCGCGGAGCAGCGGGAGGCTTTCGAGAGCGCCCTGACCGATGCCCTGGAGGACGCCTGCAGCATGGAGGTGGTCCAGGCGGTCCATGAGCGGCTGCGGGATCAGATCGTCCGGCACAAGGAGGAGCATGACCCGGAACCCCTGGCCGTTACAGCTGGGGAGATCGGGGATATTCTGAAGGAGTGCTCGGTCCCGGAGGAGCGGGTGTCCGCCTTCCTGGAGAGGTGTGGCGAGCAGCTCGGCGATCACGCGGCCCTCAACCCCGCCAACCTCATCGAGAGCGGAAAATTCGAGGTGGCTACGGCGGAGGCCAGAATCTCCGTGGACCCGGAGCGCAGTTACCTGGTAGAGACCCGGATCATCGACGGGCGGCAGTATCTGCTGATCCCCGCCGACGGCGTCACGGTCAACGGCCTGCCGGTCCATCTTACCCGGGGGTCTGAGACCGGGGACGCCGGAAACGGATAAGATTGCGTCAAGCAAGCGGCGCCGAGCGGGATATTTCCCGTTCGGCGCCGCTTCAGCATTGGAAAACAGAGGATCTTTGACCGTATGAGACAAGTGCAATGCCGGACAGGATCCAGGATAGAAAGATGACTGGGAAGAGGAGGAGCGCCCTGTGGCTTTCATAGTGGTACGCCCCCGGCTTCACTCCTCCGCCAGCTCCGTATACCGGCTTAGGGCGGAGCGGACTTCGCCCCAGGAAAATCCC
>DVGP01000146.1 GCA_018712665.1 Candidatus Pelethomonas intestinigallinarum
TCCCTGAGGAACGCGGCCTGCGTTCCTCAGGGACTTCTTTTCATTGGACGGTTTTTAGGACTGGTTGAGAAAACGGACCAGTTTCTCCTGGGCAGCCTTGTAGTAGCTGCGCCCAATGGGGATCCACTCCCCGTTTTCCAAGACCAGGCCCTTCCGGTCGAGCTTGGAAATGCGCCGCATATTCACCAGGTAGCTGTTGTGGCACCGGCAGAACCGGTCCTTGGGCAGCAGTTCCTCCATGTCCGACAGGCGGATGCGGAAGGACCGCTCCCCCTGCTCCAGCTTGACCACTGTCAGATGGTCCCGGCTCTCCGCATACCACAGCTCGTCCAGGGGCAGGACCGTGATGCCCGCTCCGGTCCGGACCGTCACGGTGTCCGGCTGGTGGTGGAGCCGCAGGTCGGTCTCCAGCGCCCGGGCCAGCTGCTCCCGGTCCACCGGCTTGAACAGGTACTGGATGGGCCGGACCTCATAGCCGTCCTTCAAAAATTCCTGACTGTTGGTAATAAAGAGGACGCTGATCTTCTCATCCCGCTGCCGCAGCTGGCGGGCAAAGTCCATGCCGGACTTGCCCCCCATCAGAATATCCAGGCACAAGAGGTCGAACCGCGCGCCTGCGGCCATTGCGCCCTCCAGCGCTTCCGCGCTGGAAAAGGGCGTGATCTCATAAGAAATGTTCCGCTCCGACAAAATCTCTCCGCACATCCCGCACAGGGATTCCCACACAAGCGTCTCGTCCTCACATACCGCGATCTGGTACATCCTCAGCCACCTCCTGCCGACGCCCCTTTTTTGTCATATCGTATCATATCGCCCCGCCGAAAAACAAGGGTTATTTGCCGGGCGAAGGGCT
This sequence comes from Candidatus Pelethomonas intestinigallinarum, assembly GCA_018712665.1. Lineage (GTDB taxonomy): Bacteria > Bacillota > Clostridia > Oscillospirales > Oscillospiraceae > Pelethomonas > Pelethomonas intestinigallinarum. The sequence continues at coordinate 854 of DVGP01000146.1, forward strand.
GGCGTCCGACAGCAGAAAGTCTCGCGCAAGGAGTCCAGTGCCGGAACAAGCCAGTCAAGCGCGTCCAGCCGGCAAGCCTGCCTTCATCGGCACGAGAGCAATTTCCCGTGCTTTTGGGAAAGGATTTCCCGCAAACAGGAAGAAAAGAATTGAAACTGCCGGGGCATCCATAGTATAATCGAGTCATCTCTGCTGGAAGGAAGATTCCATGAAACGACTGCTGCACTATCTGAAAGCGCACCCGGTGATCACCGTCATGGCCCCCCTCTTCAAGATGCTGGAGGCCACCTTTGAGCTCCTTGTCCCACTGGTGGTGGCGCAGATCATCGACACGGGTATTGCTGGAAACAACGGCCCCTATCTGTGGAAGATGGGCGGCCTTTTGATCGTTCTGGGCGTGGTTGGCTTTGCCTTCTCCCTGACGGCCCAGTACTTCGCGGCGAAATCCGCCGTCAGCGCCGGAATGGCCATGCGAAGCGACCTGTTCGCCCACATCAACACCTTCTCCTACCAGGAGATCGACGCCATCGGCACCTCCACCCTCATCAACCGGATGACCAACGACGTCAACCAGGTGCAAAACGGTGTGAACATGTTCCTTCGGCTGTTCCTCCGCTCCCCCTTCGTGGTCCTCGGCGCCATGGTCATGGCTTTCACCGTGGACGTGAAGGCCGCCCTCCCCTTTGCGGTGGCCATCCCGGCCCTGCTGGCGGTGATCTTCGTCATCCTGCTGGCCAGCATGCCCCTGTACCGGAAGGTCCAGAAGCAGCTGGACCGTGTACTGCTGACCACCCGAGAGAACCTGCTGGGCATCCGGGTGGTCCGGGCCTTTGCCCGGCAGGAGGAGGAGATGGACCACTTCCGCCGGGAAACGGACGGGCTGTACAGGGCCCAGATCTTTGTGGGCAAGATCTCCGCCCTGCTCAACCCCCTCACCTACGTGCTCATCAACCTGGGGATCATTGCCGTCCTCTGGTTCGGCGGGCGGCAGGTGGACGCGGGGGACCTGACCCAGGGGCAGGTCATCGCCCTGATCAACTACATGTCCCAGATCCTGGTGGAGCTGGTGAAGCTGGCCAACCTGATCATCCTCCTGTCCCGGGCCCTGGCCAGCCTGTCCCGGGTCAACGCCATCTTCGACACAACCCCCTCCATCCCGGAGACCGGAGAGGACGTCCCCGCCGCTGCCGACAGCGCCGTTCCCGCCGTCTCCTTTGAGAACGTGGACTTCGCCTACGCCGGCGCCGGGCAGGAGGCCCTCCACGGCGTCACCTTCGCCGCCATGCCCGGGGAGACCATCGGCGTCATTGGCGGCACGGGCTCCGGGAAGTCCACCCTGGCAAACCTCATCCCCCGGTTCTACGACTGCACCCGGGGGACCGTCCGCCTCTTCGGCCGGGATGTGAAGGGCCTCCGCCCCGCCTCCATCCGCCGGCGGATCGGCGTCGTCCCCCAGAAGGCCGCGGTCTTCTCCGGCTCCCTGCGGAAAAACATGCGGTGGGGCAAGGCCGACGCCACGGACGAGGAGATCTACCGGGCCCTGGACATCGCCCAGGCCCGGGAATTTGTGGACAGCAAGGGCCAGGGGCTGGACCTGGAGATCCAGCAGGGCGGAAGCAACCTCTCCGGGGGCCAGAAGCAGCGCCTGACCATCGCCCGGGCCCTGGTGGGCCGGCCGGACATCCTGATCCTGGACGACAGCGCCTCGGCCCTGGACTTCGCCACCGACGCCCGGCTCCGGCGGGCCATCCGGGAGAGCACCGGGGACATGACGGTGTTCATCATCTCCCAGCGGGTCTCCGCCATCCGGGGGGCGGACCACATCCTGGTCCTGGACGACGGCAGGCCCGTGGGCTGGGGCACCCACGAGGAGCTGCTCCGGAACAACCACATCTACCAGGAGATCTGCGCGTCCCAGTCCGCCGGAAAGGAGGCCTCCGCCAATGGGTAAGTCAAACGAGAGGAAAACAGGGAGCAACGCCCGGACCCTGGGGCGCATTCTTCGCTATATCCGCCCCTATGGCGGCCTGGTGGCCCTCTCCCTGGTGTTGTCCCTCCTGACGGTGGGGCTGACCCTCTATGTCCCCATATTGACGGGCCGGGGGGTAGACGCCATCGTGGGGACGGGGCAGGTGGACTTCACCGCCCTGCTGGCCGTGATCGCGGGGATCGTGATCTCCGTCGCCGTCACGGCCCTGGCCCAGTGGATCATGAGCCACATCAACAACAAGATCACCTACCGCATCGTCCGGGACCTGCGGGTCCAGGCCTTTAACCACCTGCAGGCCCTCCCCCTGTCCTATGTGGACCGCCACCCCTCCGGGGACCTGATCAGCCGGATCGTCACGGACATCGACCAGTTCTCCGACGGTCTGCTGCTGGGCTTCACCCAGCTCTTCACCGGCGTAGCCACCATCGCCGGCACCATCCTCTTCATGCTGAGCATCGACCCGTGGATCACCCTGGTGGTGGTGCTGCTGAGCCCCCTGTCCTTCGTGCTGGCGAACTTCATCTCCAAGAAGTCCTTCACCATGTTCCGAAAGCAGTCCGAAACCCGGGGGGAGCTGACCGGCTTTACCAATGAGATGCTGGGAGGGCTGAAGGTGGTCCAAGCCTTTGACCACCAAGCCCAGGCATGTGAGGAGTTCGATGAGATCAACCGGCGGCTGTCGGAGTACTCCATGAAGGCCACCTTCTTCTCCTCTATCACCAATCCGGCCACCCGCTTCATGTACTCCGCCATCTACGCCGGCGTGGCCATCGCCGGCAGCTTCTCCGCCATGGGGGGCGCTCTCACCGTGGGGCAGCTGTCCAGCTTTTTGAGCTACACCAACCAGTACACCAAGCCCTTCAACGAGATCACCAGCGTGCTGACGGAGTTCCAGAACGCCATCGCCTCCGCCGCCCGAGTCTTCGCCCTCATCGACGAGCCCCCCGCCCCGGCGGAGCCGGCGGACGCCGTGACATTGACGGACCCGGAGGGGCGGATCGACTTAGACCACGCGGCCTTCTCCTACACCCCGGAGGTCCCCCTGATCCGGGATCTCAACCTGGCCGTGGAGCCGGGCCAGCGGGTGGCCATCGTGGGACCCACGGGCTGCGGAAAAACCACGCTGATCAACCTGCTGATGCGGTTTTACGACGTGGACAGCGGCGCCATCCGGGTAGACGGCCGGGACATCCGGCAGATCACCCGGAAGTCCCTGCGGACCAGCTACGGCATGGTGCTTCAGGACACCTGGCTCCGGGCCGCCTCCATCCGGGACAACATCGCTTACGGCCGCCCCGACGCCTCCCAGGAGGAGATCGAGGCCGCGGCGAGGAAGGCCCACGCCCACAGCTTCATCATGCGCCTGCCGGAGGGCTACGACACCGTCATCTCTGAGGGGGGCGGCAACCTCTCCCAGGGGCAGAAGCAGCTGCTGTGCATCGCCCGGGTCATGCTGTGCCTGCCGCCCATGCTGATATTGGACGAGGCCACCTCCTCCATCGACACCATGACCGAGCTCCGGGTCCAGCGGGCCTTTGAGACCCTGATGCGGGGGCGGACCAGCTTCGTGGTGGCCCACCGCCTGTCCACCATCCAGACCGCCGACGTCATCCTGGTCATGGACCAGGGCCACATCGTGGAGCAGGGCACCCACGAGGAGCTCCTGGCCAAAAAGGGCTTCTACGCCAGGCTCTACAACAGTCAGTTCGCGGCGGAGGAGTGATTAGGCCCTGTCTGAAAACTGTCAACAAGCCCAAACAGCAGATCTTTTTCCGCCATACCGCGTTGATTTTCCTTGCGATACACAAAGTATCGCGGCGTCAAATCGCCCTGTCTGGCGAAAACATCTCTCGCCGTTGGGCACATTTCCAATTTTCAAACAGGACCTAGGCCTTGTTTGAAAAATCGAGAGGATTGTGTTAAATCAACAAGATTGCGATAGCGGCAAGGTAAACGAAGGCCAGGAATGAGGC